>JAJYGW010000131.1:0-12105 GCA_021790615.1 Actinomycetes bacterium
GGATTGGCGACTTCTCTCGGCCCCGCATCGGGTGGCGCCGGCAACGCGCCGCTGAGGCAGCGAAGGGGACAGCCGCGGGGGCGGGGACGGTGCAAGCCGCGGGGGCGGGGACGGTGCAAGCCGCGGCGAACCGCAACCGCGGCTCGTTGCAGCTTCGCCACGTCGATGCCGGCTCCTGCAATGGCTGTGAGCTGGAGATTGCCTCGATCTTCTCTCCCACCTACGATGCCGAGCAGTTCGGCATCCGTCTCGAGGCGTCTCCCCGGCACGCAGACGGCCTCCTAGTGACCGGCCCTGTCACTGTCAACATGTCCGGACCGCTTCGCAAGACCTTCGATGCGGTCCCAAGACCTCGGATCGTTATCGCGCTCGGTGACTGTGCCCGAGACTGCGGCGTGTTCAAGGGTGCCTACGGCGTCGAGGGTGCCGTCGGAGATGTCGTCCCGGTCGACCTCGAGATCCCGGGCTGCCCGCCGCACCCGGCGGCGATCGTCGCGGCCCTGCGCACAGTGGCAGGCACGTGAGCGCGGCCCTGCTCGCGGCCGCCGCCATGCTCGGGCTGCTGGCCTCGGGGGCCGGCGCCGTGGCCCCGGTCAAGCTGAGAGCAGTACTCACGGTCATCCTCACCGTCGCGGCGTGCGGGTGCGCCGGAGCGGCGGCCGTCGAAGTGCTCAGTACGGGACACACTGCGGTGATCGAGACCGGCTCGCTCATGCCGCTCAGCAGATTCGCCCTCGGGCTCGACGCCCTCGGCGCCCTTTTCACCTTGGTCGCGGCAAGTATCGGAGCCTGCGCGATGGTCTTCCGCCTCGGCTACGCCGGCCACGGCCTGTCCAGCCGGACCGCCTCGAGCACGCTGCCCCTCTTCGTCACGACTCTCCTGCTCGTGCCCGCTGCCTCGAATGTCACGACTTTCCTCTACCTCTGGGAGCTCATGGCGCTCACCTCCCTCGTCCTCGTGCTGACCGACCATCGCCATCGCCCCGAGGTGCAGGTTGCCGGTCAGTGGTACGCCGTCATGACTCAGCTCGGAGCCGCAGCCATCCTCATCGGCCTGGTCCTGCTTGCTACCAGGGCAGGCAGCCAGTCCTTCACGGCCATCGCTGAGCGCGGTCCACGCCTCACGCCCTCGGTGCGCGACACGGTCTTCCTGCTCACCCTCGGGGGCTTTGCCCCCAAAGCCGGTGCGGTCCCGCTCCACGTCTGGCTGCCGCGAGCCCACCCGGAGGCTCCCGGCCCTGTCTCGGCCCTCATGTCGGCCGCGATGGTGAACCTCGGCATCTATGGGATCGTCCGCGTAGGCGATGGGCTGCTCGGCGGCGGCCCGGCCTGGTGGTGGCTCCTCGTGATGGCCGTCGGAGCGCTATCCGCCCTCTTCGGGTCGCTCCACTCGGCGACGAGCACCGACCTCAAGCGGCTACTGGCCTACTCGACGACCGACAACGTCGGACTGATGCTGCTTGGCGTAGGCGCGTCCGGTCTCTTCGCCGCGACCGGGCACCGGACCCTCGCTCTGGTCGCGCTCGCGGCGGCACTGCTTCACGTCGCCTTCCACGCCGTATTCAAGGGCTCGCTCTTCCTCTCCGCCGGTTCTGTCCAACAAGCGACGGGCACCCGCGACCTTGACAGCCTGGGTGGTCTTCTCCGGGCCATGCCAGTGAGCGCGCCGATCTTCATCGTGGGTGCTCTCGCGATCGCGGCTCTGCCGCCGCTGTGCGGTTTCGTCAGCGAGTGGCTCCTCCTGCAGGCAATGCTGCACGGGCTCCCGTCGAGCAACACGGCAATCGCCATCGCCATGCCGGTAGGAGTCGGCGCGCTCGCTCTCACCGGGGGCCTGACGGCGGCGACCTTCGTCAAGGCAGTCGGGATCGGGTTTCTTGGCCGGCCCCGAAACGAAGCAGTCGCCACGGCCGGCGACGTTCCAAGGTCGATGGCGACTGGAGCGGGTATCTTGGCAACAGCCTGCCTGGTACTAGGCGTCGCACCCTTCCTCGTCCTCCCGGCGGTGCTCGACGCCGCGAGGACGGCCACAGGCACAACTATCGCCGACCCACTGTCAAGAGGCTGGAGTCTCGGCCTTTCGGGCGTGCATGGGGCCCTGGCCCCGGGTCTGATAGCCGCCGGCCTCACGCTCGCCATCGGCCTCGTCGCAGGCGCGAGACGCCTGGCCCAGGTCCGGGCGCTCCGCCATGTCGAAGCCTGGGGATGTGGCAGGGAGATACAGACAGCACGGATGCAGTACACGGCCACATCGTTCGCCGAGCCCCTTATCCGCGTCTTCGACGACGTCCTGCAGCCTGTCCATGACCTTGACATCAGTCACACTGCCGAGTCTCGCTACTACGTCGAGTCAGCCAGGTTCCATACCTCGCTCGAGGACGGTTTCGAGCGCCACCTGTACCGACCCGCAACCTCGATGCTCCGGTGGTGGGGCGCCCTCACGAGACGAATCCCGAACGGAAGCGTCCACCGCTACCTGGCGTTCGGCTTCGTGGCACTCGTACTCGTCCTTGTCGTGGTGGCATAGAGGTGGCGCCGTGAGTAGCTCCTGGCCGGCCGCGACCGTCGCGGCTACCTCTGTCCTGCAGGTTGTCCTTCTCGTCGTAGGCGGCCCTCTCCTCGTCGGCCTGATGCGCAAGGTCCGCTGCCGTCTCGAAGGCCGCGCCGGCCCTCCGATCCACCAGCCGCTGCTGGACCTCCGCAAGCTCGCCCGCCGCGAGCGCATGCGTCCCGAGCACGCAACTTGGGTCTTCTCGGCGGCGCCTCTCGTCCTCGTGGGGACCACCCTGGTCATCGCCGCCGTCGCCCCGCTTCTCACCACGAGCCCGGCGTTTGGTCAATATGGCGATCTCTTCGCCATCGTCTACCTGCTGCTCCTCGGCTCGGTCGCACTCGCGCTCGGCGCCCTTGACACCGCCACGGCCTTTGGCGGCATGGGCGCCAGCCGAGCCATGACGATCGGGGCGGTCGCCGAGCCGGCGCTCCTGCTGTCGGTCCTCGCTCTCTCGATCCCCGCGCACTCTTCAGACCTGCCGGCGATCATCACCGGGTCGCTCACCCATCCGATCTGGCTGGCGACGCCGCAGCGGCTCCTGGCTCTGGTTGCCTTCGTCATCGTGATCGTGGCCGAGAGCGGCCGGCTCCCCGTGGACAATCCGAGCACGCACCTCGAGCTGACGATGGTCCACGAGGCGATGATCCTCGAGTACGCCGGGGCCGACCTCGCCCTCGTAAGGCTCGGGGAGTCGATGCGCCTCGCTCTTATGATCTGCCTGCTGGCCGACCTGTTCGTGCCGTGGGGCATCGCCACAGCACCGGGTCCGGCACATGTGGGCCTCGGACTTGTCGCCATCGTCGCGAAGGTGGCCGTGCTCGGTGCCGGCCTTGCAGCCTTCGAGGTCACCGTCGCAAGACTCCGCCTGTTCCGCGTGCCCGAGCTCATGGCCGGCGCTTTCGTCCTCGCCGTCCTCGCCGTCGTCTCCGCGCTGGTGAGCCCGTGAGCGGGCAACCGTTCGCCTCGGGTCTAACCCTCGCGGTAGGCGCGGTGCTCGTCTGTGCCGTCGCGGTGCTCTGGCTCTCGTCCCTCGCCTCTGTCATCCGTGCCGTCTCGTTGCAAGGGATCGCCCTCGGCACCGTCGCCATCGTCCTCGGCCTGCACCTCCACGACCCCGCGCTCATCGCGACGGCGGCGGTCGTCATCGTCGTTAAGGGGCTCGCCATCCCCATGCTGTTGCGCCACGTCACCGGCGACCAGCCCCTGGAGCGAGAAACCCGCCCCCTCGTCAATGTTCCAGCCTCCCTCGTGGCTTCAGCCGCGGTGATATTCATCGCCTTCGCGCGCACCCGCGGGATCGCCCGTTACGTTGGCACCACCGCCGGGTCCTTGGTACCGGTCGGGTTCGCGGCGCTGCTCGTGGGTTACTTCGTGCTTGTGTCCAAGAGGCGCCCGGTCTTCCAGATGGTCGGGATCCTCCTCGTCGACAACGGCATCTCACTCGTCGCGTTCCTCGTGACAGCCGGGGTGCCGTTTCTCATCGAGCTGGGAGTGTCTTTGGACGTGTTGCTCGCAGTTGTCGTCCTCGGCGTGCTCGCGGTCCGGCTACGCACCGACTTCGGCGACTTGGACCTCGACGATCTGCAGGAGCTGCACGACTGATGGCTCTCATCGGCCTCCTCCTTCTCCCCTTGCTCGGCGCGGGTGTCTTAGCTATTGGCCGAGCACGCCCGGCGGCGGCGTACACCGCCGTGGCCACCAACTGCGCCGTGCTGGTGCTCGCCATCGGCGTGGCTGTGCGCGAGAGGGAGATCGGCCCGCTGTCGGGCGCCTACGGTGTGCTACGGGCCGATGCCCTGAGCGCTTTCATGGCTCTGGTCATCGGCGCCATCGCGTGTCTGGCTTCGTGGATCGGCGTGCGCATGATCGCGGCCGATCTGGCCGAGCAGCGATGCAGCCGGGCGCGGGCGACGACCTACCTCGTGCTCGTGCAGGGTTTCGTCGCCGCGATGCTTCTCGCCGTTCTCGCCGCCAACGTGGGCGTGCTGTGGGTAGCTATCGAGGCGACGACGATCGTGACGACCTTTCTCGTCGGACACAGACGGACGAAAGGGGCGCTCGAGGCGTCCTGGAAGTACATCGTCATCTGCTCGGTCGGGATCGCACTTGCTTTCCTCGGAACGGTCCTCGTCTACCTGGCCGCGATGCACACCGGAGGACACTCAGCCAGCGCTCTCGATTGGACTTCTCTCAGGTCGCGCGCCTCCCATCTCGATCCTGCGGTCATGCGCGTCGCCTTCGCCCTGCTGGTGCTCGGCTATGGGACCAAGGTGGGGCTCGTGCCGATGCACAGCTGGCTCCCCGATGCCCACAGCCAGGCACCCGCACCCGTATCAGCCCTCATGTCGGGCGTCTTGTTGACGGTGGCGTTCTATGCCATCTTGCGCTTCAAGGCGGTCATGGACGTGGCGGTCGGCCCGAGCTACTCACGGGCGCTGCTCGTGACGGTCTCGCTGCTATCACTTGCCTTCGCCGCGTCGCTCCTCCTCACCCAGCGCGACTACAAGCGCATGCTCGCCTACCACAGCATCGAGCACATGGGTCTCATCGCCCTCGGTGCAGCTGCCGGCATCCCTCTCGCGATCGCAGCCGTGCTTCTCCACATCCTTGGTCACGGACTGGCCAAGAGCGTCCTATTCCTGGCCTCGGGCGAGATCATGGCGGTCGAGGGTACGAGCCGGATCGACGGCGTGCATGCCCTCCTCGCGCGCCGACCGGCCCTTGGGGGCATCTTCGGCGTCGGCCTCCTGGCGCTGCTCGGCCTTCCGCCGTTCAGCCTGTTCACGAGCGAGCTCCTGATGATCCGTGCGGAGTTCGAGGTCGGACTTGGCTGGGCCGCCGCAGCCGCCATGGTCGCAATGGTCGTGATCTTCGTCGCCGTCGCGGCCCATGCCCGTCACATGCTCTTCGGCCCGGCCGCCGGAGCCCGAGCCGGGACTGGGACGGACACCGGAGCTGGTGCTGGGGCGGGGGACGAGTCGGGCGGGATCGGAAGCGCCGCGCCAGGCGTGTCCTCGTCTCTCGTCACAGCTCCGCTCGTCGCCGGCCTTGTCGCCTGCGGCCTCATCGGTGTCTTCGCCTGGCCTCTCACGGGTCTCCTGTCGGCGGCCGCGCACGTGGTGGCCCGGTGACCACCATCGGCGAGCACGTGGAGTTGGACCTCGTGCCGGCCGGCCATCACCGCCGCGCGGCTGTGGTGACACGCGACCAGCTCCTCGCGGCCGCCACGGCCCTGCTCGGGGCGGGCATGCGCCTTGCCCTTGTGTCGGGACACGACGACGGCACCTCGATGCGAGCGGTCTACCTGTTCACCTCCGGGCCACCTGGCAGAAGGGTCGAGCTGCACCTCGATATCGACCGGTCGAGCCCACAGGTGCCGAGCCTCGCCGGCGTCTCGTTTCCCGCGAGCCGCTTCGAGCGAGAGATGCGCGATCTCTTCGGGATCGAGCCCATCGCGCATCCGCAACCGCGCAGGCTCGTGCTCCACCAGCACTGGCCGGCGAACTGGTTCGCGCTGCGCCATGGAACCGGACACCGGCCTGAGATGGTCGCAGACGCCGGAGGGTTTCCCTTCATTCCCGTCAAAGGTGCAGGTGTCTACGAAATCCCGGTCGGTCCCGTGCATGCAGGGCTCATCGAGCCCGGCCACTTCCGGTTCTGGGTAGTGGGCGAAACGATCCTCCGCATGAAGGCCCGTCTCTGGTACCTGCACAAGGGGATAGAGCGCCTTTTCGAGGGCAGGGACGTCAGCTCGGGCCTCGAGCTTGCCGAGCGGATCTCGGGCGACACCGCCGTTGGCCATAGCCTCGCCTACTGCCTGGCGATCGAGGATGCGTTGTCGATCGAGATTCCTCCCGCCGCCCGGGTGTCCCGGTCGATCTTGTTGGAGCTCGAGCGCCTCTACAACCATGTCGCAGACATCGGCGCTCTCTGCAACGACGTGGGCTTTGCTCTCGCCAACGCCCGGGCGCTCGGCCTTCGCGAGCAGCTCTTGCAGCTCAACGGGAAGGTCACCGGACACCGGCTCCTCCGTAGCGGCATCCGGCCCGGAGGTGCTCGCCTGCAACGCCTGCCCGGGGCCGGAGAGCTGAGCGAGGTGAGCGAGCAGTTCGAAGACCTCATCGAGCTCGCCACCTCAAATGCCCTTGTGATGGAGCGTTTCACCGGCACAGCGGTGCTGGACGCAGCTCATGGGGCGGAGCTGGGCGTTGTCGGCGTGGCTGGCCGAGCCTCAGGCGTGGGTTGCGACTGCAGGGTGGCTCACCCGTGGGTGGAAGCCGGAGCCGAGTTCTCCGAGACAGTGCGCAGCGACGGGGACGTGCGCGCTCGCTTCGAGGTGCGCGTCGGCGAAGTTCGTACATCTCTGGCGCTGCTCTCGGAGATGCTCGGCCGTGCGGGAGAGCTCGACAGCGTCGCTGAGATCGGCGAGATAGTCGGGAGTGGCGAGCCGAGCGAGCGGCGCAGTGGGGTGAGGACCGGGCTGCGCAGTGGGGAGCCGAGCGAGCGGCGCAGTGGGGTGGGGATCACCGAAGCGTGGCGCGGGGCCGTGGTGCACCGCGTCGAGCTCGGTCCTGACCGGCGCCTTACCCGGGTGAAGGTGGTCGATCCATCGTTCCTCAACTGGCCCGCCGTCCCGGTCTCGCTGGCAGACACGATCGTGCCGGACTTTCCTCTGGCAAACAAGAGCTTCAACCTCTCTTATGCCGGAAACGACCTGTGATCGCGACACGGTTGGTACTTTCGTTGAAGTGGCTGCTTCGCTGCAGCGCGGGCGCGAGCTCTCACCGGCGCGGTCAGGAGGTTTCTGCGGGATCATGACGACGCCCGCCTACCCCACCAGCCATGCCTATCCCATCTACCGGGTCAAGGCGGACTTCTTCAAGGCCCTCGGCCATCCGGCGCGTATTCGTATCCTCGAGGTGCTGAGAGACGGTGAGCGACAAGTAGCACGTCTGATCCCCGAAGTCGGGATCGAGCCATCGCACCTCTCCCAGCAGCTCGGGGTGATGCGGCGCGCGAATCTGATCCAGGCTCGAAAGTCCGGGTCGAGCGTGTACTACTCGGTTGGGGACCCGTCGATATTCGAGCTGCTCGAGGTCGCCAAGCGAATCATCACCTCGTCGCTCGCCGACACCCAGGAGCTCTTGGCGCAGCTCGCCGATACCGACCACTCCGTGGCTGTCCCGTCGGGGCGGGCGGGGCGCTCGGCGCAGGCGGCGCAGGGGGGAGTCGGGCAGGCCAGGGCCGCCATTTTTGGCGAACCTCGTGCCTGAAGTGACCGGACAGGGGGGTCGCCGGTCACTTTCGGCACACGGTTCGGGCCCAGCCGGCCGCTGCGGTCACTTTCGGCACACGGTTCGGGCCCAGCCGGGCCGGCCGGGCGGGCCAGGTAGGCGGGCCCACCACGCTCACCCTAGGGGATGGGCTTGGCCGAGCTCAGGAACGCCGACGCCCCTGCCGAGGTACTCTCGATCGCGTCAGCCTCGAAGAGCGTGTCACCCTTACCGAGTATCAGGACACCCAGGTAGGACTTCGGATCCGAGATCGTGGATCCCTTGGCGATGGGAGAGGTTGCGGTGGAGGAGACGAATCGCATACCAGAGAAACCGTTCACCTTCACTGCCTTGGCTTTCGGCAGCACCTTCTTGATCTCGCCTACGAGGCTCGGGACAAGTGAGGCCCGCGAGAAGTGAATGACGATCACGGCTTCGGTGGGCGGTGCCGGCACAGGTGCTCCACTACGGAAAATATCCCTCGTCGAATGAGTCGCGTAGTAAAGGACGACTCCGGTCACTTCGGGGTAGTCCTTGGCGAACTGCTTCAGTTGCGCACCCGACCCTCTCTTCGGGGTCACAGGGAAACCCGCCTCGAAGCGCGACCAGCCAGCTCCATATGTCGCTCTCGCTGAGGTCGCAACGGCAACGCTCGACCACGACCCGGCAAGCGCCAGCCCGAGAGCAACCCCCACTGTCGCCACCGACAGAGCTGGGCAGCGAAGCAGGCCCACCCGTCGTCTCACGCTGTTCCTTTCGAACGACCCGGGAGTGCCGACTCCCTTCCGATATCCTCATCCTACCCGGTGAGGCGCACCGATGAGATGGAGGAGCGGATCACACCGGTGACCTGGAGTCCTTGGGGCGAGCGCAGGCGTCGTTGATGCCAACCGGCGCACCGGAGCCCATCTCAGCCCGAGACGCGCGCCGCATCGCGCTCGCCGGCCAGGGTCTCCTTGGATCGCGCCTCGCGACCAACCCAGCCGGGATGCTCAGGCGACTTCGAGCCGTGCAACTCGACACGATCTCTGTCCTCGCGCGCTCGCACCAGCTAGTGGCCTACGCCCGGCTCGGACCCGTCGAAGCCCAGAAGGTCGACAGCGCCTACTGGGCCGGTCCACCCTTTGGTGCGTTCGAGTACTGGGCGCATGCCGCCTGCATCCTGCCGATGGAGGACTGGCCCTTCTACGACTTCCAGCGCCAGGCCCGGCGCGAGCGCGGGCACCGGTGGCACAGGCTCGACAACGCCGATCAGGCCTGCAAGATCATCCTCGACCGGCTCCGCTCAGATGGCCCGCTCACAGCCAACGAGCTCGGTGGCGCGAAAAGAGGTGGCCCCTGGTGGGACTGGTCAGATACCAAGATCGCCGTGGAGTGGCTCCTCGATATTGGTGAGGTCGTGTGCGCGAAGCGGCGGGGGTTTCAAAGGGTTTACGACCTGCCCGAACGGGCAGTCCCGGGCGAGCTGCTCGAGACCAGGATCGAGCCGGACGATCAGATCCGCCACCTGCTGCGACAAGCGGCCGGAGCCCTCGGTGTCGCCACCACGCGAGACCTCGCAAGCTATACCGGAGTCAAGTCGGCGGTCGTCAACAGGCTTGCCGGCGATCTTGGGCTTGCGCCCGTAGCGATTGAGGGCTGGCGCAAGCCGGCATGGGCCGTGCCGGAAATGCTCCAGGCCGGTACAGCCGGGCTCCGTACCCGACCAACGCTGCTCTCTCCGTTCGACTCGCTCGTCTGGGATCGGGATCGAGTGGAGCGGCTTTTTCGGTTCCGCCACCGACTCGAGGCCTACACTCCCAGCTCAAAGCGCATATACGGCTACTTCGCGATGCCAGTGCTCGTCGGTGATCGCCTAGTCGGCAGGGTTGATCCGGGGCGCGACGGCAGGACGCTCGTGGCCAAGAGCGTCCATCTCGACCCCTCCGCCTCCGCTGCGACAGTGCGCGGCCTCGCCGGTGCGCTGCTGAGGGCGGCCTCCTGGGTCGACTCCGCCGACATCAGGGTCGAGAATGTGACCCCCGAGGACCGGCGGGCAGAGATGCTCGACGCGGTGCGCTCGGCGAAACGACAGTGTTCGCCATGATGGCTGCCCCCGACTACCGTGAGGGCGTATCGGCGCTGCGGGAGAAGCGACAGCCGCGTTTCTAGCGCTCGGCCACCGCGGAGCTACATCGCTCAAGGAGATAGATCGATGCGTGGATCACTTCGTAACGCCGCCCGTTCCTCGGGAGCTGCAGCGAGGGCTGCCTCGGGAGCCGCAGCGAGGAGGGCCGCCGCGGGGGCCGCCCGCGCAGCGGTGGCCGCAGCGCTCGTCTCGAGCCTGGTCCTGTTCGCCGCGTCGCCCGCCGTGGCGTCGCCCGCCCCGGCCGCCAGGCCAGGCGCCGGCACCGCCAGCCCGACCGGATCCGCGACGGTGCCCACCGGCAACGACATCTCTTTCCCCCAGTGCGGAGGGCAGTACCCGGTCGGCCAGGCCTTCGGGATAGTGGGCGTCAACAACGGCCGGCCGCCGGGGCTCAACCCGTGCCTGGGCCCGGATCCGACAACCTCCAGCTACACCACGAGCGAGCTCTACTGGGCGGTCGCGTCTTCCACAGGTGCTACAGCCCAGCCCCGCGCGTCGCTGTATGTGAACACAGCGGATCCAGGTGACGTCTACGCCGGCTCCCCGATCACCGACTGGCCCACGTCGGGCAGCACGCCTGCGGGGATATGCACGACCACGGCAGTGAAGACGTCAACGGGCACACAGACCCTCGGCGCGAACACACCGGCATGCGCATGGCAGTACGGCCACAACAAGGCCGTGCAGGATGCCGCGTGGCTGACGACGACAGCCGCCGCGATCAACGCAGAAACGCCCCCGGTCTCGGTCCCAAGCTCTGTAGGGAGCTACCCGTGGTGGCTCGACGTCGAGACCACCAACACCTGGTTGACAGGCACGAACGGGCTGGCGATGAACGCCGCCGTCCTCGAGGGCATCCTGTCCGGACTCGAGCAGGCGGGCGCGAGCGCGCCCGGAGAGGTGGGTGTCTACTCGACGACGACCCAGTGGAACGACATCACCGGCGGCAGCCCGCTGCCGTCGAGCTCGCTCTACGGGCTCCCCACCTGGCTTCCAGGTGCCGGATCGCTGAGCGGGGCGGCCGCGAACTGCGCGCAACCGTCCTTCACCGGCGGAGTCGTGCAGCTCACCCAGTGGGTCGGGACCACCTATGACTCTGACTACTCCTGTGTCGCCCCCGGGACCGGGCCGACCCCGACCCCGGCACCGGGGTCGAGCCTGCCGGTGGTGAGCTATGTATCGCCGAGCAGCGGCCCTGTTACGGGCGGCACCACGGTCACGGTGGTGGGCACCGGGCTGTTGGGGGCCACATCGGTCGAGTTCGGCCTCTCCGGAGCCACGAGCTACTCGGTCGACTCGGCCACCGAGATCACCGCGACTAGCCCGGCCGAACCAGCCGGGCCGGTATATGTGGCGGTAACAACCGCGGCGGGCACATCTGTGGCGACTGCCGCTGACCAGTTCACCTATCTCGCGCCTGGAGTGCCCGCAACCTCGGGCTACTACCCGCTCACCCCGAGCCGGATCTGCGATACGAGACCCGGCAATCCGAGTGGCCTCAGCGGAACAGCGCTCTCGAACTGCGAGAACAAGGCCCCGGGCCCCGGCACCTCGCTCGACGTCGAGGTCGCGGGCCTTGGCGGGGTCCCCGCGGGTGCGAGCGCCGTCGCACTCGACGTCGTAGCTGTCGACCCGAGCGCATCTGGGTACCTGACGGTGTTCCCGACAGGTGCAGCGCCACCCACGGCATCCAGCATGAACTTCGTCGCCAACTCACCCCCCAAGGCCAACCTCGTGATCGTGGCCCTGCCCGCATCGGGCGATGTCTCGATCTTCAACTCGGCCGGCACCACCCAGGTCGTCGTCGACGTCGAGGGCTACGTCGCCCCGGTGACGACGACGGGGCAGGGATCGACAGTCACCTTCGACCCGGCAAGGATCTGTGACACGAGAGCCGGCCAACCATCCAACCCCTGTACCGGGCAGGCTCCCAAATCGGGCGGCGCTTTCGACGTCCCCATCCTCGGTCGCGCCTCGATCCCCTCTTCCGGCGTCGAGGCCGTGGTCGTCACGATCACGGCGATCGATCCGAGCGCGCCCGGCTACTTGACGGCCTTCCCAGCTGGGGGGACCACGCCGACCTCGTCGGTCGTCAACTACTCGACCGGCGTGACAGTCGCCAACTCGGCGATACGCACCATCGGGGACAA
>JAJYGW010000131.1:12115-14255 GCA_021790615.1 Actinomycetes bacterium
TCCGATCTCGATAATCCCAGTCGGGGCCAACGGTGACATCGCGATCTACGCATCGGCCGGTGGGCCGAACATCGCGATAGATGCCGTGGGGTACGTGACGGGACCGGACAGCTCCGCCTCCTCGCAGCTGGCAACCACGCCCACCCCAGTGCGGATCTGCGACACGAGGCCCGGCAATCCGAGCGGGCTGAGCGGCACACCCCTCAGTCAGTGCGAGGGAAGAGCTCTCGGCCCCAACGGCTCGCTTTCGATCGAGGTGACAGGTCTCGGCGGCGTCCCGCAGGGAGCCACCGCAGTCGTGGTGAACCTCACGGTGACAAACACCACGTCTGCGAGCTACCTGAGCGCGTATGGTGCCGGCACAGCCTGGCCCGGCACCTCCGACCTCAACTGGCTGGCGGGGATGACCACCTCGGATCTCGCCGTCGTACCGCTCGGAGCCAACGGCGACATCACGCTCTATAACTACGCCGGATCGACAGACGTCGTCATCGACGTGCTCGGCTACATAGCGCCCACTCCCGCAGCCTAAGGATCGCCGAGCAAGCCGGCTGCCAGCTCCTCGGCGGGGATCGAACCCGGCGCCATGGCTCAGGCGTAGCCGACACGCCAGCCCCAACCATCGCCGCTTCCAGGCGGAGATTCTCAGGTGAGGCAACGTATGGGGTCACGCGGAGGTTTTAGATGAGTCAATGCCGCGAGCGCACGTTGCCCTACACGATGCTGTAACATCGGTGGAAACGTTCGCCCGAGACCCCGGCGTGCACATCGAGTGCGAGGCGCAGTGCGCCAGAGAGCCGTGTGGGTCGCAATGGCATTGGATCAGTCAAGCTGTGCAGTGGATTTGCTGGAGGCGTCTTCACGTGCCGGAGCAGCTACCTCGGCACCTTCATCCGCGGGTCGGTCGCCGCTCGCAAGCGGACCCGAGCTTTACCCAAACGGGCATGACGAGGATGACGCGGCGCGCCAGTTCGTAACTGCGCTCATGGACCCGAACGGGATGGTCGCGGGCCTCGAGGAGTTCGTACGCCGACCGAAGTGGCAGGAGCGCTCCGCGTGTCGCAACGAGGACACGAGCACGTTCTTCCCCGTCGACGGGGTGGGCCTCGCGGTGGCTCGGCGGATCTGTGCCAGATGCCCGGTCATCTCGGAGTGTCGAGCCTTCGCGTGCGCCGACTCTTCGCTGAAGGGCATCTGGGCGGGAATGTCGGAGCGTGAGCGGGCGAGGGAGCGGCAGCGGGCGCGGGCTCAGCCGCCCAGCAGCTTCCCGAGAGCCTCGCGGGCCGACGCGCTGTCGGCAGCCAGCGCGGCAAGGTGAACCGCGAGAGCCTGAACCCACTCCGACACGGGAACTTCCTTCTTCGAGATCGTGACGCCCCGGACCTCTTGAGCAATGGTCGCGATCAGGCGGCCGTGGTGCGCGACAAGCTCGAGGGTCCTGTCGCCGAGGTGGAGGCGTATCGCGGTCGCGGTGCCCGGCCGTCCCGCCACGCGGTCCGACATCGACCGCTGGCGATCGACCTCGACGAGCCCGCCTGGCAACAGATCCCCGATCGACGAGGAGAGGATCCGGTGGTAGGCGTCGAGGTCGGAGCTGTCGGCGCGGAGAGCGGCGGCGAGCTGCTCGACATCGAGCTGGCCCGCATCGCTGGGCGCGACCTCGGCAGGCAGCTGCGCGCCCGGAGGCACCTCGGCGCCGGGGGAATCGGTCACGACTGCTCTCGTACCTTTCGGTTGGTTGAACGGCTCGAACGGGAAAACGACTCGGTCGGGTGAACGGCTAGCTCGGCTGGCCGTTCCCTGCGCTGGCGGCTCAGTCAGTCAGTCGGTCAGCGGCAGCACTAGCTGCGGCTTGGCGATCGTGTGGTCGGCCCTTAGGGGGCGAACCGCGGTGCCGACCGCGAAGAACTCGGTCGTGTGGCCGCCCCACTTGTGCGCGAGCGAGAGAAGCTGCACGCCGACTATGCCCTCGGCCTTGAGCGCCTCGCCCTCTGCCTGCATCCGGCTCATGGCGAGCTCACGGGCGTCATAGAGCGCCTCTGTGTAGGTCGGTATCTCGACGTTGCGCCCGACATTGCCCATCGCGCGCAGCGTCCCCTGGTGGGCGATGTGGTAGACGCAGCTCCCCATCACCATGCCG
>JAJYGW010000410.1 GCA_021790615.1 Actinomycetes bacterium
CCTTGCGGTGTTTGCGGCCGAGCGGGAACGCCGGCGCAGAACGGTCGAGCAATGGCTGGGCCACCAGCGCACGGGCGGCCGTGCGAAGCTCCTCCGCCTCGCCACTCATACGGTCCGCTCCCCGCCGCTCATCCGGCACGCTCCGCGTCGAGCCTGGCGCAGGACCGCCCCTGCGCGCCGACCTCGATCTCGAGGACGCAGTCCTCACAGCGCCACCGGCCCACGGGGGTGACGATCTCCGCCGCGCTCCCCGGGCCGAGCGACCGGAGCCCCACGGCGACGAGGGCAGTCGAGGCTCGCCGGACCCCGTCCCGGTCCGGCAGGGACGCCAGCGCGGCGTCCACCACCGACAGCAGCGCCGCGAACTCCTCGGTGTCGAGCCGCCCGAGGTCCGAGAGGCGAAGCGGTGTACGGTCAGCAAGCCGGGCGAGCGCGAGCTCGGCCTGGCGGTGCGCCTCTCGGACGACGGCCAGCCGCGCGAGCTTGGCCTCGCGGTAGCTGGCCGCCCTCGCCGGCCGGCCGGGCGAAGCGCGACTCCCCGAGGCGCGAAGCCGCGGCGCCACTTCCGCCGGGGCGGCGTCCCAGAAGCTCCGGCCACGCTCGACCTCCTCGTCACCGGCGAAGTCGGCGAAGTGACGAGGCGCCCAGAGCCCGAAGGCGGCATCCCACAGGTTCGCCGCGCCGTCTCCCTCGGCGACTGCAAACCAGCGTGCGAGCTGGGTGAAGTCCGCCTCCCGGCTCACCCGACGGAGGTGGCGCTCGTGGAGACGCTCGAGCGCGGCGAGAATCCGGTTCAGGGCGTCGAGCATCGCCGAGCGGAGGGAGTCGGCGATCGAGGGCTCCTCGGGGGTGGTCGCGACGAACCACGCCCGCACGCCGGACCAGCGCCCGAGGAACGAGCGGCGGACCCCGTCGTCCTCGCCCTCGAGAACGGGGGCCTCGTCCGCGCGGGCGGCCAGCTCCACGAGGTCGTGGATGCGCTCGTCCAGCTCGGCGAGGACCGAGACGATCTCGGGCACTCGCTCCGAGAGCCGGGCCACGAACTCGTTGAGGTACGCGAAGACCGCACGCTTGTACGCGAGGAACGACTCGTCGTCCGTGGTGATCGTGGCCAGCTCCACGGAGAGGGCGTCCATGTAGCGGGCCGCGTTGTCCGCGAGCTCCTTGAACGAGCTGAACAGGTTGACGAACACGGCGTACAGGCGCGCCGGGTCGGGCCCCGTCGCGTCCGCCTCGGCCCGCAGGGCTCGTAGCCCCTCGGCGATCGCCGGAAGGAGCACCCCGGAGAGTCGGCCCGAGTCGAGACCTATGCGTCGAACGGCACGGACGCCTTCGTGAGCAGCCATGCCGGCCTCGGTCAACTGGTAGAGGAAGCGCTTCGCGTAGAACTGGTCCAGCGTCTCCGGGGCGGCGGGATCGTAGAACCGGCTCACGTTGCCCCAGCCCGAGAGAGACTCGAGCGCATCGGTGACCTCGTCCAACCCGAGCCCGTCGCCGTGCAGGTGGCGTACCAGCTCCGCGGGGCGCAACTGGAGCTGGAAGCGCTCCTTGGCCTCCACCAGCGCATCCACGACGGCGAGGTAGGTCGTCGCCTTCTCGGCCACCGCGTAGCTGAAGACACGAAGGTTCGGGTCCGGCCCCGCCGGCGGCCCGCTCCCCGAAGTCGGTGCTGCGCTCACGGCTCTGTTGTAGCGAACCCCTGTGACACGCACGAGTCCGAGGGCCCCACGCTGCTCGGAGAGGCACGCCCGGCCCGACCCCGCACCCCTCCCCGTCGCCCCCCGCCTGACCCGCTCCCCTCCCGGTCCGACCCGCAGGGCCGCGCCGCACCGAGCAGCCCTCCAGGGTCGCGCCCAGCAAGTCGCGGGCCCCGGGCAGCGGTCTCGGCCGCCCCGGGAGGTCGACGACGAGGTCGCGATGGTGGACGGCGACCTCGACGATCCGCATCGCCAGGAGGTCCTCGACCTCGAGCACGTGGCCCTGGAAGGCCCGCCGGCCCACCACCGCCGAGCGTCCGGCCTGCGAGGCGGGGGCCCGCATGTCCTCGAAGTGCGCGAGCAGCCACCGCCCCTCAGGTAGGCGGCCGCCATCGCCCACGTCGACCGCACCGCAGCGAAACCAGCCCTCCCGCCACCAGGCCACTCGCTCCAGTACGACACGGCGTTGCGATCCGCCGGAGCTCCTGTCGTGGAGGCGAGGCTGGCGAGCACGGCCTCGGCGTCGAGGCGGAGGTGGACGACCAGGTCGGCAACCCGCCAGCCCGCACACCCGGTGGGTGGCGCCAGGTCCGTGTCGTCGAGGCCGGCCACGACCTCGACGACCAGGTCGAGCTCGTCGCCGAAGACCGACCGGGCCTGCTCGGGGGCGAGCGGGGGCGCCACCCCGCTGCAGACCCGGTTGCCCGCAACGGCGGGATCGTCGACCTCCCCGGAGTCGCTCACACCGAGCGCCTCGCTCGTCTCGCCGGCGAACGGCAGACCGGGACCGTGGATGCCACCCCTGCGACTCCAGACGAACACCTCCACGTCGAAGTTCCCCCCGGCGGCTGCTGACGCATTGGCGAAGCCGACCACGATCTCCGAGTCGCCGATCCCCATGGGCGTGCTCCACGCATCGACGCCTGACTCCCCACGGAGGGAACCCCCCGAGGATTCCGTGCGAAGGGAACCCCGCGGCTCGCTCGTGGGTCTTCCTCGCGTGCGCGGCGGCGAGGATCGGGAAGGGGAGCGCCGCCGTGCCGCCCGGGACCGCCACCTGCGAACCACTCGCTCGCGCGGGCTGCTCGGCCGGAGCCGGATCCCGCCGCTGCGCCGGGCCCCCAGCCGTGCCGAGGCACCCCGCCGGCGACAGCCCAGACGCCCCATCCCCCGCGCCCTGCTCGCACCCGCTGCGGCAGCACTCCTCCTCGCCGGTTGTGCTGAGATGCCCGGCGCCTCCTC
>JAJYGW010000239.1 GCA_021790615.1 Actinomycetes bacterium
GCGAGACTGTCAAGTTTTGCTGCGACGGACGATCCCGGCAGAGGACGATCGCTGCGGCGCCCCTACCGGCCGGTGTACTGCGCCGGCAGCTGCCTGAGTGGGACCAGGTCCCGCCGGTACTGGCGGTGGGTCCGGGCGACCGCCTCGCGTGCCTCCGCTCGCACCCGCTCCAGCTCGTCCTGCAGGGCCGCCACCTCCGCCTCCAGCTCGAGCACCCGGCGCACTCCCTCCAGGTTGAGCCCCGCGTTCGTGAGCTCCTGGATGCGCCGCAGCTGGGCGATGTCCCACTCCGAGTAGCGCCGGCTGCCCCCACCGGTGCGAGCCGGCTCCAGCAGGCCCTTGCGCTCGTAGATCCGCAGCGTCTGGGGGTGCACGCCCGCGAGCTCTGCGGCAACCGAGATCACGTAGACCGCCCGCCGCCCGCGCGAGGTCGCGCCCTCTGTCCGCGCGTTCTCCGACGCCATCACGACTCCCCCTCCGCCATCACCGCGTCCCCCTGTACGGTCAAAACGCCATCCACCATCACGAACCCTTCCCGGTCCTCGCCGGCGGCGGGAGCAAGCTCGCGAGTGACTCGACTGCGGCCCGCTGCTCGTCGCCGAGCTTCTCCGGGACGTCCACGACCACGGTGGCGAGCAGGTCACCCGGCTTGCCCGATCCGTCGGCGGCCACGCCGCGACCCCGGATCCGGAAGGTCTTGCCCGAGCGGGTGCCCGGCGGGATGCGCAGGCTCACGGTGCCGTCGAGCGTGGGGACGGCAACCTTCGCCCCGAGTGCGGCCTCGGGAAAGCTCACCGGGACCTCCACCGTGAGGTCGCGCCCCCGACGGCCGAAGACAGGATCCCGCCCGACGTGCACGGTTACATACAGGTCGCCGGCAGCACCGCCGTTGCGCCCTGCCCCGCCGCGGCCTTTCACGCGGATCCGCTGGCCACCCTCCACGCCGGCGGGAATGCGCACCCGCACGCGCCGCGGTCGACGCTCGACCCCGGTTCCCGCGCAGGTCGGGCAGGGGGTGTCCACGACGAGCCCGCGTCCGCCACAGTCGGTGCAGGGCGAGCTGAACGAGAAGGGGCCCTGGTTCTCCACCACCACGCCTCGCCCCCCACAGCGCTTGCAGACCTTCGGCGAGGTCCCGGGCGCGGCGCCCGTCCCACCGCAGGTCCGGCAGGTTGCGTCGCTCGTCACGTTCACTGCGGTGGTGGCACCGTGCACCGCCTCCGCGAAGGTGAGATGGACCTCTGCCTCCAGGTCGGTCCCGCGCTGCGGACCGGTCGCGCTCCGGGTGCCGGAGGTGCGGGTGCCGCGGTTGAAGATCCCGCCGAAGAGGTCCGAGATGTCCTCGACCCGGAAGCCGAACCCACCGGACCCCGGTGCGCCTGCACCGGCAAAGCCACCCCGAAGCGGCCCGAGCGCGCGGACCTCGTCGTACTCCTTGCGCTTCGCAGCGTCCCCGAGGACGTCGTAGGCGGCGGAGATCTCCTTGAAGCGCTCCTCGGAGCCCGGGTGCGCGTCCGGGTGGTACTGCTTGGCGAGCTTGCGGTAGGCGCGCGTGATCTCCTTCTCGGTCGCGTCCTTCGACACGCCGAGCACCTTGTAGTAGTCCTTCTCGAACCACTCCTGCTGCGGCGCCACCGCGGGTCAGCCTTTCACTTTGACCATGGCCGGGCGCAGCACTCGCTCCCGCCAGCGCCAGCCCGACCGCAGCACCTCCACCACCTCGGGGGTCCCGCTCTCCTCCGCCGCCTCGTGGAGCACGGCGTCGTGCTCGCTCGGATCGAAGGGCTGCCCGAGTGCGTCGATCCGGACCAGGCCTTCCTTCCCGAGCACCTCGAACAGCGAGGTCGCGACCTGACCGAGCCCGGCGGTCTCCTCGGCCTCGCCGCTCGCATGCGCGAGTGCCAGGTCCACCGTGTCCAGCACCGGGAGCAGCTTCGAGACCAGCCCTTCCGTGGCACGGTCCGACTGCTCCGCGGCCTGCTTCTGCACCCGCTTCCGGTAGTTCTCGAAGTCCGCCTGGAGGTGGCGCAACGCGTCGAGGTACTCGTCGCGTGCCCGGACCGCCTCGGCGAGGGGGTCTGGCTCGGCGTCGGCGGCCTCGGCGTCGGGGCGCGGCTCGGCTCCGACCTCGGTCAGGGGGTCGGGGTCTGGCGCGGCGCCGGCGGTCGGGGCGGCACCGGGCTCGGCTGCAAGGTCCGGGGCGGGTTCGACGTCCCGCTCGGCGACCGGCTCTGGCTCGACCCCGGCCAAGGGGTCTGGCGCGGCGCCAGCGGTTTCGGCCGCCGGCTCGGGCTCCGGACCGGCCGAGGGGTCGCCCACCCACCCCTCGGCCGGCACCTCGGCGTCGGCGCCCGGCGCCACGGGGGGATCGCTGCTCATGCCCCCGCGGCCTCGTCGTCGACGATCTCCGCGTCGACGATCTCGTCGTCGCTGCTCGAACCGGCAGATGCGCTGCTCTCGGGGCCGCCCGTGCCAGGCGGGGGGGTCGCCGAGGCAGCCGCCTGCTCGTAGAGCCGCTGCGTGAACCCGTGGCTCGCCGTCACGAGCGCCTCGGTCGTGCGGCGGATCTCGTCGACGTCACTGCCCTCGAGTGCCTTCTTCAGGCTCTGGAGCTGGGTCTCGACGGCGCTCCGCTCGTCGCCGGTGATCTTGTCACCCTGCTCACGGAGCAGCTTCTCCGTCTGGTAGACGAGCGTGTCGGCGTTGTTGCGGACCTCCGCCTCCTCACGGCGGCGGCGGTCGTCCTCGGCGTGGGCCTCCGCGTCCCGGACCATCCGCTCGATGTCGTCACGGGCGAGCGCCGACTGGCCCGTGATCGTCATCGACTGCTCCTTGCCCGTCGCCCGGTCCTTCGCCGACACGTGGACGATGCCGTTCGCGTCGATGTCGAAGGTGACCTCGATCTGCGGGATCCCCCGGGGGGCCGGGGGCAGGTCG
>JAJYGW010000074.1 GCA_021790615.1 Actinomycetes bacterium
GCTTCTCGACCTCCTCGGCTCCGGTGTTCTGCTGCGGGGACGCGCGCCGCGGCCAGAGCCTGGTCGTCTGGGCCATCGCCGAAGGCCGCTCGTGCGCTGCCGCGGTCGACGCGTACCTCCAGGGTGAGACCGCGCTCCCCTCGCCGCTCCGCTTCGAGGCGAGCCCCGCGACCCGCGCCAGCTGAGCGGCCCGCCCGGGCGGACCCGACACCATCCGAGCAGGCCATCCGGGCTCGCCCCCAAGGGCTCTCATCCGGATGCCGGCGTGGCGCCGTAGACCGTGCGGCCGGGGGTGTTCCGCCGCCGGCTCCGACGGAGTAGCGCCGTCACGGAAGAGTCCGTCACCAACGGGCGGCGCCGAGACAAGGAGCAGCTGATGGCCGAGATGTCCCGAAGGAAGTTCCTCCAGCACGGCTCTTTGGGCGTCGCAGCCGCGGCCGCGCTTGCCAGCGTCCCGAACGTCGCTCGCACGGCGCTCGGCTCGGGCAGCGCGCGGAGCGGTGCTGCGTCGACCGCTGGCGCTGCCGGCACCGCTGGTGCGGCTCACGACCCGGAGCTCGCGACCACCGGCCCGGTCATGGTCCACCTCGCCGACGCGAAGACCGGCGAGATCCACCTCTACGTGGGCGAGCGGGAGCTGACCCGCCACGACCCCGCCCTCGCAGCCGCGATCGCCCGGGCGGCCCGCGCCTGAGCGCGGGTCGTCGACGCCGCACACCTCCCGCGCCACCAACGTCCCCCGCGCCACCCACCGCCGTGTCACGCGTGCGGCGAGCGTTCACGAGGGAGCTGGCCGGGCGCTGAACCCTTCGTTCCCCTTCGTTCCCCGACACCCCGACCCAAGGAGAGCCATGTCCTCGCACCGCGAAGCACCCGAGATCTCGAAGGACCCCGTCGCCGACTCGACGGACCTCTACGCCTTCGTGAGCCCTGACGCCCCAGACACCGTCACCATCATCGCCAACTACGTCCCACTGCAGCTCCCCGCGGGCGGCCCGAACTTCTACGAGTTCGGCGACGACGTGTCCTACGAGATCCACGTCGCGAACAGCGGCCAGCCAGAGGCGGACATCACCTACCAGTTCCGCTTCCGGACCGAGCTCCAGGACCCGAACACCTTCCTCTACAACACCGGACCGATCACGGCGATCGACAGCCCGAGCTTCAACCGGCGCCAGTACTACTCGGTCGCGCGCATCGACGCGAGCGGGTACCAGCTCCTCGCCGAGAACCTGCCCTGCCCGCCGTGCAACGTCGGCCCGCACTCGATCCCGAGCTACGCGCCCCTCACGGCCGCCGCGATCCAGACCCTTCCCGGCGGCGGCCAAGTCTTCGCCGGCCAGCGCGCGGAGGGCTTCTACGTGGACCTCGGCTCCATTTTCGACCTCGGCGACCTGCGACCCTTCCAGACGGCCTTCCGTTTCGCGCCGAACTCGAGCGGCCCGACGGGGGTCAACGGGACGGCGGGGCTCAACGTCCACACCATTGCGCTCCAAGTGCCGATCACGAGCCTGACACGGAACGGCTCGATGCCGACGGTCGTCACCGACCCGGCGGCGACGATCGGGGTGTGGACGACCGCGAGCCGCCAGAAGGTGCGCGTGTTCGACCTCGCGGCCGGCCAGGACCTCGATGCCGGGCCCTTCGTGCAGGTCTCGCGGCTCGGGAACCCGCTCTTCAACGAGGTCATCGTCCCGATCGGCCAGAAGGACCGCTGGAACTCCCTCCCCCCCGCTGCGGACGGCCAGTTCCTCGGCTACGTCGAGCACCCCGAGCTCGCCGGCCTGCTGCCATACCTCTACCCGGGCGTCTTCCCGAACCTGGGCGCGTACGGTGCCGCCCGGGCGGACCTCGTCGCCATCCTGCTCACCGGCATCCCGAACGGGATCGTCGGTGGCTTCCAGAACTACACCGGCCCGGCATACGCGGACATGCTCCGCCTGAACGTTGCGGTACCCCCGACCCCGACGGCGAGCGCGAGCATCCTGGGGCTCCTCGGTGGTGACGCCGCGGGCTATCCCAACGGGAGGCGCGTCTTCGACGACGTCACGACCATCGAGCTGCGGGCCGTCGCGGGCGTCACCATCCCCCTGGTCGACCCCAGCTACACCCCGGACGGAGCGGCGGGCGCGATCTACGACATCGTCGATCCTGCGAAGACGGCCGTCGCGGCCCTCGGGATGATCGGCGAGACCTACCTCGGCTCCTTCCCCTACCTCGGCACGCCGTGGGACGGCTTCGACAACCCGTCGGTGACGCCGGTGCCGATGCTCGGGAACCCGTGAGCGGGTCGAACCACACCGGGGAGGCCGTAGCCCCGACCGTGCCGAGCCGAGCGGTCGCCGTCGACGTCGGCGGCGACCGCGGGACGCTGATCGTGCGAGGGGACGCAGCCGACGAAGCGCGGGAGGTGGAGGTCCACCCGGTGGGACGGCCCGAAGCGCGGACCCACGTCTGGATACTCCCCCGGGCCGTGGCGGTCGGCACCGTCCACGCCGGGGTGTTCCCGAGCCTTGCGGGGGGCGACTACGTGCTCCTCGGCCGGGACGGCGAGCCACTCCGCACGGTGCACGTGCCGGGTGGAGTGGTCACCGACGTGACCTGGGGCTGAAGCCCAGGGGTGGCGAGCGGGCGGCCGGGGCTCAGGCGGGAAGCGGCGGGGTTCCCCGGTAGCGGAGCACGACCAGGCGACCGGCACCGCCCTGTTGGATCCCGCGCCCCGAGGCGAGAATCGCGGTCCCGCCCACCGTGTCGAGCGGGCCGGCGGTGAAGCCGTCTGCTCCGACGACGAGCAGGATCGTCCCGCCCCCGCCGCCGCCCCCGGCGGCACCGCCGTGCACGGAGGCGTTCCCGCCGATGGTCACGATCCGACCAGCCTCGACCCGTTGGCCCTCGATGCAGAGCCCCGCTCCCCCGGCACCGCCGAGCGCCCCC
>JAJYGW010000051.1 GCA_021790615.1 Actinomycetes bacterium
CGCCACGCCGCCGGTTGAGTGTTCACCCCCGATCTCGGCAACAATCTGAACCAGCGGCGGACGGGCCAGAGGCTGAGCACGACGTGAGGAGTTGGAGTGAGTTCGGACACCGAGCGCATCAGGGTCAAGACCACGGCGGGGACGGTCGCCGGTGAGCTCAAGGACGAGCTGGCGGTCTTCCGCGGCATCCCCTACGCGGCGCCTCCGGTCGGGGACCTCCGGTTCCGGGCCCCGCGGCCGCCGCAAGCGTGGGTCGGGGAGCGGGACGCGACGGCGTGGATGCCGATGAGCCTGCAGCCGCCGCCCGACCCGGCCGGATCAGTGCCCGGCGACCCACTCGAGCAGTCCGAGGACTGCCTGTACCTGAACGTCTACACGCCCGACCCGGACCCGACCGCCCGCCGGGCTGTCATGGTGTGGATCCACGGCGGGGGTTTCGTGAGCGGGAGCGCCTCCTCGCAGCTCTACGCGGGTGAGCGGCTCGCCACCGAGGGCGACGGCGTCGTGCTCGTCACCGTCAACTACCGGCTCGGCGCGCTCGGATGGCTCGCGCACCCGGCGCTCGTGGAGGAGGGTGTTGGCGGGAACGGTGCGGGCTTCGGGAACTGGGGCTTGCAGGACCAGATCGCCGCTCTCGAGTGGGTCCGGAGCAACATCGAGAACTTCGGCGGCGACCCGCAGAACGTCACGATCTTCGGCGAGTCGGCGGGGGCGATGTCGGTCGCAGCGCTCCTCGCCACGAGGGCCTCGGGGCGCCTGTTCAGACGGGCCATCCTCCAGAGCGGCGCCGCCCTCGCCTTGGGCGAGGGTTCCGCTGTCCGAGTGGCCGAAGACCTCGTGGCCGAGATCGGCCTGTCCACGATCGATCGCCAGGCGTTGCTCGACCTGCCCGCCGAGGAGATCCTGAAGGCGCAGATCGCGATCTACCCGAACTACGAGCTCCTCGGGCTGCCGTTCCAGCCGGTCATCGACGGCGGGTCGCTCGCCGAACACCCTGCGGCCGCCATCGCGGCGGGCAGCGCGGCCGCCGTGGATGTGTTGGTGGGGACGAACCGGGACGAGTGGCGTTTCTGGACGTGGGCGAATGCGGCGCTCCGGGACATCGATGACGAGCGCCTCGAGCGCCAGGTCTCCCGCTTGATCGGCGGAGCCGGGCTCGACGACGTGCTCCACGCGGCCAAGACGGTCGAGACGTACCGGAGCGAGCTGGTGGCGCGCTCCACGACGCCGCCCGAGCCGGCGGACGTCTACTCGGCGTTCGCTTCGGACTGGACCTTCCGGGTTCCGGCGATGCGGCTCGCCACCGGGTGCCAGAGCCCCAACGTCTACGCGTACCTCTTCGACTGGGAGTCACCGTTCGCCGGTGGCGCGCTCGGGTCCTGCCACGCGCTCGACCTGCCCTTTGTTTTCGGGAGTTGCACCAACCCGTTCGTGACGATCTTCTCGGGCGGGGGAGAGGAGGCCGAGCAGCTCAGCCAGGTGATGCGTCGCGCCTGGACGTCGTTCGCCCGAACGGGAGACCCATCGAACGACGTCTCGGGAGAGTGGCCCCGCTACGACGCGACGGTGCGGGCGACGAAGCGGCTCGGCCGAACGGTCGAGGTCCTCGCCGCACCGATGGAGGTCGAGCGAGCGTGGCTCGACGACGCCCTCGGACCTTACGGTGTCCGTGAGGCGGAGCACGCTGCTCGGGTCCACGTGCCCGACGAGGGGCGACAGCGCCGGGTTGAGCCGGCGACGGGGACGTAGCCCAACGGCAGAGGCAGGGCGCTTAAAACGCCTCCAGTGAGGGTTCGAGTCCCTCCGTCCCCACCTTCTGAGACTGCCAGAGATCCTCGGGCGGGCGTGGTGCACCAGCACGAACGACCCATCGAGGAGGAGAGGCCGTGGAACGGGCAACACCACGACCCTCGCCACCAGCCGCTCGCCGGCGGAGCACGCCCCAGCGCGCCCCAGCGCGCCCCCGTCAAGAGGTCACGCGGTGTGGAGACCGGCGAGAGATGCCTGCGCGAGGACCGGCGTCGTCGGCGCGACGGTTCCACCGGCAGGCTCGGCTGTCACCATGAGGGCGCTCAACTGCCCGTCGATGCGAAAGGCGGCCGGCGCTCCCGACGCACCGAGCAACCCGATCGAGATGGGACGGCTCCCCGACTGCCCCCAGAGCTGGTAGGTGCGGCCCGTACCGAGCGTCGGCAGCGAGGTCGAGAGAACGTACCCCTGCCCGCCCGGAAGGACGACGACCTCGGCCCGGACAGCGCCGGCGGAAGAGGTGAGCTCGATCCGCCGGCTGTCGGGAGCGAGGGCGGCGGCTGCGGCGGCTTGGGCGACGCCGTTTCTCGCCATCGCGGCCTGCATCTGGCTGACACGTGAGTCGAGATGCGAGACGTCCCATCCGAGGAAGGCACAGGCGACTACCGCAGCAACCGCAGCGACGGCCGCAGCTCGTCGCCACAAGGGCGAAGACCTGCGTGCGCCGACCACCGCAGCCGACGAGCCGACGAGCCGCAACGGCGGCGGCTGCTCCGCCAGCTGCCCCGCGATGCGGTCCCAGACCCCTGGCGGCGCCGCGCTCGCCTTCTCGTTCGCCTGGTCACCGAGAGCGGCGGCAGCCCGAACGAGAGCCGAGAGCTCGGAGTGGCAACGGGGGCATTCGGCAAGGTGTGCGCGCACTGCCGCTTCCTCGTCGCCGTCGACCGCGTCGAGGGCGTAGGCGCCGAGCAGCTCGCTCGCTTCATCGTGGTTCATCGAAGCCCCTCCTTCTCGATCCCCGACAGAACGGCGTTCATCCGGCGCAACCCGGCTCGGATCCTGCTCTTCACGGTGCCCTCCGGCTGACCGAGCATCCGCGCCACCTCCCGATACGTGTGACCGCCGAAGTACGCGAGCTCGATCGCCCGTCGCTCCTCCCGCTCCAAGGTCTCCATTGCCGCCTTCACGCGTTCCGCCAGCGCCATCTGCCAGACCTCGTCCTCGAGGCTGTAGCCGGCCTGCGCGGTGAGAGCGGCCTCCCGCACCTGACGATCTCGCCTCGCCGTGTCCTGCCTCACACGGTCGACGGCACGCCGATGAGCCTGGACGAGGAGGTACGCACGAAGCGTGCCCCGGCTCGGATCGAACTGCTCCGGCTGCTCCCACAGCTTGACGAACACGTCCTGGGTGATCTCCTCGGCGATGCCTGGGTCGACGAGGACCCGCCGGGTCAGGGCGTACACGTTCGCGCCGTGTCGCCGGTAGGCCTCGGCGAGCGCGTTCTCGTGCCACCGCGAGATGCCGATCACGAGCACGGTGTCGTCGGCGGCTGGCCAGTTCTGCAGCTCCGCCCTCCCTTCCGATGGCGCTGCCCTCTGAACAGCCGACGGCTCGGTCGTCGAGCGCCGGCGGCGCAGCCCCGACCTCGGGCCGCTCACGACTGAGCCTCCGAGCTCGCGAGAGCGGGGGGCTGGCCTGCCGCAGTCACTGCCCTTGTCACCAGTCCGAGCCCTCCCATGCCGGGAATCCGATCGAAACGAGCGTCCAACCGCCGCGCCGTCTCCCGCCCACCAGCATCGCCCATGAGGTAGCGCAAGAGGAACCGCGTCTCCTCGGTCGCCATGATCCCCGAGCCGACCGGTTTCCAGAGGTGGCGGAGAGAGGCTCGAGCGAGCCTTTGGGCGCGCCCGCTCGTGGCGAGGCGGCGCGTCGCCTGCCGGGTGTAGAAGTCGTGGTGCCGTCCCTCTTGGCGCATGATCCGCCCGAGCAGCTCCTTCAGAACGGGGTGGCCGGACTTCCGCCCGAGGAGCGAATAACCGGCTTGGGTGGTCGAGTCGTTGAGGGCGCCCCATGCCATCTCGACGGCGACGACGTCGCGACCGGCCATCCACCCACCGAGGCCGAGGAGCAGCGGGCGCACGCGGTCGCGCCACCCGAGCCCGGTGCGAAGGTCGGCGAGCTGCGCGGCGCCGGCGGCGATGCCGTGGGCGGCGAGCACCGCGCCGAGCGCCTCGCCGTGCCAGAGCTCCTCGAACGCCCACATGCTGAGGAACGCCGTGACCTCGGGATCGGCGTGGGCCGGGGTGACGAGGAGGTCGCGCAGGTAACAGATCGTGTGGTACTCGACGTCGTGCATGTAACGGACGCATCGCAGAGCATCCGCGTCGAGCGGCCGTTCGGCAAAGGCCCCGAAGTCGAGGTCGTCCCAGTGCAGCCGGCTCGCCCGCTCCTTGTAGGTCTCCAGTCCGAACCCCATGGTCTCCTCTGCTCGTCGGGTGCTCGCGCCCGCCGGAGCGCGCTCGAGACGGCGCACCGGAGTGGCGCTTTCCCATCTGTTCGTGTGTCTGTTCGAAACCGAGCCGGGACTTGGATGACGAGTGCTCGCCCGTGAGATGGCGTCATCCAAGCGGGCGGTCGGCTCCGAAGTAGCGCCGACCGTTGTCGCTGTGCCGGGCCGGTCGACCACACCTCACCAGTTCAAGGAGAGCAGATGTCCGAAGACGACACGATGTTCAACACCAACCGCATGTCCAACACCAAGCGTTTCGGGTGGATGCGCAGGGCGAAGCCGCGCGCTGTCGGCGCGATCGCCACCGCTGCGCTCGCACTCGGGGCCGTCGGCATCATCGGCCCCTCGCTCGCGTCGCCGGCCGGTTCCTCGATGCAGATGACCGGGATGTCCACCACGCTGTCCACGACAGCGGGCCAGGTCGGCACGACGCCGGGCTGGTACGACGGGCACACCGTGACCTTCACCTACAGCAGGAACTTCGTGTGCAAGCGGCCACCTGTCAGTCATGCCAGCTCCGCATGCGAAGCCGGCAGCGACTACGAGTCGATCCCCGCCTCGAACTTCGACCCGCTCTACGTGGTGGTCCCGATCGGCTTCACGCCGGCCAAGCGCACGCTCAACTGCCCGGTCGCGGGCAAGTGCATCGACCACCCGAGCACGATCGACCTCTCGGGCGTGTTCGCCAGTGCCAAGTACGACAACGTCAAACTCCCGGCGCACAGCCACATAATCACGACGGTCAACGGCCACAAGGCCGAGTGGTGGGACGTCGTGGTGATCGGGATCACCAACAAGCCGACCTGGAAC
This sequence comes from Actinomycetes bacterium, assembly GCA_021790615.1. The sequence goes on from JAJYGW010000051.1 coordinate 5,069, forward strand.
AAGGTCGTCGCAGCCAAGAGGTACGGCGAGATCACCCGTCTGCGCGATGCCGGGAACAAGGCCGTGACCGGGAACATCCCGACGAACCTCTTCTTGTACTTCAAGGCGAGCTGACGCCAGCGTCGCGCCTTGTCTCCGACGGGGCACCTCCGAGGTCTGGAGGTGCCCCGTCGGCCCCTCGTGTCTCCCGCCGACCGGAGGAGCTATGTCGACCATCGCATCACCGCTGCCCGCTGTCCACGCCACTGTTCACGAGGCCGACCGCCGGCCGCGCCGGGACTTCCGTTTCGCCGCCGTTGCCGCGGCCGGCGTGGCGCTCTCCATCACCGGTGTGTGCCTGCCGTGGTTGACGTACTACGCCGGCCTGTTCGGGCTCTCCGGATGGGGAACGCCGAACGGCGACCGGTTGACCGCGCTGGCGTTGACCGCGTTGGTGTTCGCCACGGCTGCGACGGTTCGCCCGCTCCCCGCCCTCCGTTGGGCGGTAGCAGCACTCGGTGCCGGCGAGGTGCTCTATGTCGTCTCGCTCGTCGCCAAGCTCCGCTCCGACCTGTCGGGTGCCGACGCGATGGTGGTGGCCCGGCAGGGGCCAGGGCTGTACGTGGCGGTGGCGGGAGGACTGGTCACGTTCGTCACGGTCTTCTTGGCACCGGCGAGGCGCGGGCCGTCGGTGGAGCGAGTCGGCGGCGCCTTGGTGGGGCGCGGTCTTCGCGCGACGGCGCGCGCGGTCGGATGGGCTCGGGTCCAGTCAGCGCGGCGCAGATGCGAGCTCGCGCTGGGCGTGCTGTGGATCGTGGACGGGTGCCTGCAGGCGCAGCCCGACATGTTCACGCGGTCCTTCGCGACCGGCATGCTGGCTTCCGCCGCAGCCGGCAGCGTGGCACCGGTCCATGCCGTCGCCTCGACTGCCGCCCAGCTCGTGGCGGCGCACCCGGTCCTGTGGAACGAGCTCTTCGCAGCGACTCAGCTCGCGATCGGTTGCCTCATCATCTGGCGCCCCAGTGTCCGAGTCGGGCTCATCGCGTCCATCGGCTGGAGTCTCGCCGTGTGGATCGCGGGCGAGGGTGCCGGACAGGTCCTCTCGGCCCACACGACACCCTTCAGCGGCGCGCCGGGAGCAGCGCTCCTCTACGCGTTCGTCGCTCTCTGCGTGCTCGGCCCGCGTGCGGGTCGGGAGGGTGCACGGGGCCTCTCGGTGGCGGAGAGGGGCGTCCTCGGGTCCCGACTCTCCCGGGCACTCCTCGGGGTGCTGCTCGCGCTGTTCGCGTTCGAGTGCCTGCCCACGACGGCGACCGCGGCGGCGACTTCCCGCATGCTCGCGTCTCTGCGAGCCGGTGAGCCGGGTTGGATAGCCCGCATCGATGGCATCGCCTCAGGGCTCTTCGCCCGTGACGGAAGAGCGCTGTTGGCGCTCGCAGCGCTCACGTTCGTCGTCATGGGACTCGTGCTCCTCATCGACCGGATCGGCCGGAGATGGCGCCACGCGGCGATCATCACCCTGATCGTGCTGGCGGCGATGATCTGGCTCCTGCAGGACTTCGGCGGGATCGCTACCGGGAGCGCGACCGACGTCAACTCTGCCCCGCTACTGGTGCTGCTCCTCGTGACGTTCTGGCGCGGGCGGCGCGACGACCCGAGTGTCACCGCCACCAGTGTGGTGACCAGCCACGAGGACATGAGAGCCGGCTAGCTCCGAGCCGTGCTCCCCGCCACTGGTGCCCCGCCAGCCGGGGGTCCGGGTACAACGGTTGTCGGTGCGACGGATCTGGCTTGCCGTCCTCCCTGCGTGGGCGGACCGGAACCTGAGGGTGATCCTCGCCGCCCGGCTGGCCATGAGCGTCGGGCGGGCGATCGCCGCCATCGTCACGGCCCTGTATCTCGACGCGATCGGTTTCTCCGCCCTCGAGATCGGCGCGCTCTTCGTCGGGGTGACGGTGGTGTCCGCCCTCATGAGCAGCACCATCGGCCTGCTCGCCGACCGCTGGGGTCGCAAGCCGTTCCTCGTGGCCGTCCCGTTCCTGGCGGCGGTCGCCGGCCTCGTCTTCGCCGAGCTTCGTGTCACAGCTCTGCTCTTCATCGCAGCGGCGGTCGGTACGTTCGGACGCGGTTCAGGGGCCGGCGCCGGCAACATCGGCCCGTACCAGCCGGCCGAGGCCGCGTTGGTGGCCGACATCGTGAGCGGCGCCCGACGACCGGCCGCCTTCGGCCGGATCGCCTTCTTCTCCACGCTCGGGGCTCTCATCGGAGGGCTCCTCGCCGAGCTCGTCCGGACCACGCCGCACATGAGCGCCGTGCAGGCGACCGCGGCCTACCGCCCGGCCTTCCTCGCCGCCGCCGTCCTGGCCGTGGTCGCCGGGCTGCTCGCTCTCCTGCTCCGGGAGCCGCCGAGCGCTGCACGGCAGAAGGACGAGCGCCGGGGATTCCGGTGGCCGCGGCGTTCGTGGCCGGCACTGTGGCGTTTCTGGGTGACGAACTCCACGAACGGAGCGGGCATCGGGCTCTTCGGGCCGTTCGTGAGCTACTGGCTGTACCGCCGGTACGGGGTCGGTCCCGGGACGATCGGGTTGCTGTTCGCCGTCGTGAACCTGGGGTCGCTCGCGTCGGCGCTCGCCGCCGCCCGCATCGCGCGCCGGATCGGCACGATCCGGGCCATCATGGCCGTGCGGGCGCTCGGGGGAGCGCTGCTCGTACCCATCGTGCTCGCCCCGGCGTTCTGGATCGCCGGGGCTGTCTACTTCGTCCGGATGATGATCCAGCGGGTCGGCCTCCCACTTCGCCAGTCGTTCACCCTCGACATGGCCCATCCCGACGAGCGGGCGAGCGTCGCAGCGCTCTCCAACCTGCCCGCCCAGGCGACGATGGCGGGAAGCCAGGCCATGGCCGGGTACCTCTTCGACGAGGTCAGCTTGGCAGCGCCGTTCGAGCTGGCGGCGGTGCTCCAGGTGGCCAATGCCGCCCTCTACGGGCTGCTGTTCATCCTCCGGCCGCCGCGCCCGCCCGTCTCGGCGGAGGTGGAGGGGGCGGAGCCCGAGCTCGTGCCGGCGGACTCAGGCGCGGCGGGTGCGGGGTCGGTCGATGCGGCCGCTGCGGCCGCTGCGGCCGACGCGATGGTCGTCGGGGCGACGGAGATCGAGCCCCCGGACATCCTCCCGGGGTGATTGCCGGCTGGATCGCCGGAGGTCGTAGACGCGAAACGCCGGCGGTTGAGATTGCTGTCGCAGTGGTGCAGGCAATCTCAACCGCCGGCAGAGACCGGCTTGCCGGTGCTCAGGCGGAGGCCTCTGCCCCCTGCTTGACCGCCGAGATGTCGAACTCGAGCGTCACCTTCTCGGAGACGAGCACTCCGCCTGCCTCGAGCGGCGCGTTCCAGTTGACGCCGAAGTCCTTGCGGTTCACCGCGACAGACCCCTCGAAACCGATCCGCTCGTTGTCGTACGCGTCGCGAGCCGCTCCCGTGAACTCGAACGGGATCGTCACGCTCTTCGTGACCCCGCGGAGCGTGAGGTCGCCGGTCACGTTGACGTGCTCGGGGTCCTCGAGCTCCACCGATGTGCTGGTGAACGTGATGGCCGGGTAGTTCTCGACGTCGAAGAAGTCATTCGTGCGGAGGTGGCCGTCACGCATCTCGTTGCTCGTGTCGACGCTCGCCACGTCGATCTTGACGGACACCGTCGAGCTCGCGATGTCGGAGGCGTCGGCGTGGATCGCCCCTTCGAAGGTGCCGAAGTGGCCACGGACCTTGGTGACCATGGCGTGCCGGGCCACGAAGCCGAGGCGGCTGTGAACCGCGTCGATCTGGTAGTCACCGGAGAGATCCGGGCGAAGAAGCCCGGGGTGTTGAGTGGGAGTGGTTGTCATGTCTCGTCCTTACCCTTGGCGAAGCCGTTGATGTTGATACGACAACAATATCGAACATAGTATGACGTGTCAACATTCCCTCTGAAAGTAGAGTGACCGACATGGCCGAGATCAGCGCCGCTGTGACCCGCGAGCCTCTCGCTGCGACCCCTCCGGCTGGAAAGCCTCCCGCTCCGGCTCCGCCTCCGCCTCCGCCTCCAGCTGAAGCTGGCGCGCCGCCGCCCGCCGCCCCGACCCCCGACGAAGCAGCCCCGCGCTGGTTGAGCGCGGGCGAGTCGCAGGTGTGGCGGACGTTTCTCAACATGAAGCGGGTGCTCGAGCGTGGACTCGACCGCCAGCTCGTGAGCTCCTCCGGTCTCTCAGATGCCGACTATCAGCTCCTCGTGCCCCTGTCCGAAGCACCGGACCAGGCGATGCGCGCCCGCGAGTTGTGCCGCAACGTCGACTGGGAGCGCAGCCGGCTCTCCCACCAGATCCGTCGCATGGAGCAGCGCGGCCTGCTGGCCCGGCACGACTGCCCGACCGATGCCCGCGGCACCGTCATCGCCCTCACCGAGCGTGGTGCCGAAGCCATCCGGGAGGCGGCGCCTGCCCATGTCGAGTGGGTTCGTGACCACTTCATCGACATCCTGACGGCGGACGAGCTGGATGCGCTCGGCAGCATCTCGGCGCGGGTGCTGGAGGCCGTCCTGGCAGATGCTGAGTGCGACCGGGACCCCGAAGAGGACGGGGCGGCAGGAGCGAAGCCGGGCTGCGACGAGTCGGGCGTCGAAGGCCCGAGGGCCTAGCTGCCAGACGCGGCGCTTCGCCGGAGAGGCCCCTATGGCGCCCTATGAGTGCAGCACCGTCTCCGCCGGCACCTCGCCGTCCTCGGTCTCCGCAGCGGGCACCTCACCGGCAGCGGCAGGCGGCGGGGGCGGCGCGGCCCACGGATCAGGCGTGACAGTGCTGTCCGAGACGGCGTCCGGCGTGTCGACAGGAGCGGTGGGCGACTCGGTCTCCTGCACATCCACAGCGGCGTCGACCTGCCTGCGCCTGTCCCTCCTGATGAGCCACGCACCCACCAAGGTCCCGGCCACCACGAAGGCGATGGAGGCGCCGATCACGGCGTCGCCACCACTGTGGTGGGGGAGCAGCAGCGTCTCGTCGCTGACACGGGACAGCCCCCACAGCGTGACGGCCGAGGTGGCCACGAGCCCGAGCGGCCCGCCGCGCCGCCGCACCGCCTTCTCGATCTGCAGGACGATGACCCAGACGACGAAGCACTCGATCGCCTGGAAGATCGGGGCCGGGATCCTCTTTCCCACCTGCCCGGCGTAGTACATCCCGTACCAGGCAGTCGTCTGGTAGCCGCCGCCGCGGAACATGAGCTGCGGCCCGAGCAGGCGGCCCATGCTCCACGCGAGCACGAGCACGACCGCGACCTGATCGGCGGCGATGACCGCCCGCAGCTGGGGGCACCACCGCCTCGCCGCCCAGAAGCCCACCGGCACCGCGAACAGCAACCCGCCGAAGCTCGACAGCCCGCCGTGCCACACGGCGAAGACCCCGGGGATGTCGTGCGCGTACTGGCTCCAGTTCGCGACGACGCTGACCACCCTCGCTCCGACGATGGCCGAGACGATGATCCACACGAATGCCCTGCCGAGCCATTCGTCGGGGTAGCCGTGAGCCCGCAACCGGCGCGCGAAGTACCGGTACGCGAACCAGAAGGTGATCGCGAGGCCGATGCCGTAGGTGTGAACCTGCAGCGGGCCGATGTGGAAGAGGACGGGGATGGGCTTCACGTCGCCCTCCAGTATCGCCCACTTCGGAGCGCCTTCGTGCAGCGGGTGCGCCCGAGCGGGCTCGCCGGCCGTGGGACGTCAGAGCCGCTCGACCACCATCGCCATGCCCTGGCCGCCGCCCACGCACATGGTCTCGAGGCCGTAGCGGCCGCCCTTGTGCTCGAGCCCGTTGATCAGCGTCGTCATGATGCGGGCGCCGGTCATCCCGAACGGGTGGCCGAGCGCGATCGCGCCTCCGTGCACGTTCAGCTTCTCGAGCGGGATGTCGAGGTGGCGCTGCGATGGGATCACCTGGGCGGCGAAGGCCTCGTTGATCTCGACGAGGTCGATGTCGTCGATGCTCAGGTTCGCCCGCTTCAACGCCTGCCGGCTCGCTTCGATCGGGCCGAGGCCCATGATCTCCGGGTTCAGGCCGCTCACCCCGGAGGACACGACCCGGGCGAGGGGCTCGACACCGAGTTGCTCGGCCTTCCGATCGCTCATCACGAGCACCGCTGCCGCTCCGTCGTTGAGGGGGCAGGCGTTGCCGGCCGTCACCGTGCCGTCCGGGCGGAACGCCGGATGGAGCTTCGCCAGGCCCTCGATGGTGGTGTCGGGCCGCGGTCCGTCGTCCTTCGACACGATGGTGCCGTCGTACAGGGTGACCGGGGTGATCTCCCTCTCGAAGAAACCGTTCTCCACGTGCTCGACAGCCAGGTTCTGAGACCGGCAGGCGAACTCGTCCATCTCCTCTCGCGACACGTTCTCGTACTCGGCCACGTTCTCAGCCGTCTGACCCATGGCGATGTAGATGTCGGGGAGGCCGTCCGGCGGCTGCCACGGGTCCTTGCCGCCCTCGGAGCGGCCGGCAGTGCGCCCTTCGGCATCGGCGAACAGGGCGTTGTGCGTGTTGGGCACGCCGTCCGCACTCCCCGCGAAGAAACGGCTCGTCGTCTCCACCCCCGCTGCGATGAACACCTCGCCCTCTCCAGCCTTGATGGCGTGAGCCGCCATCCTGATCGTCTGGAGCGAGCTCGAGCAGTAGCGGTTCACCGTGACGCCGGGCACGTTGTCGAGGCCCGAGAGCACGGCCACGACGCGGCCGATGTTGAAGCCGGCTTCGCCCGCCGGCTGGCCGTTGCCCATCAGCAGGTCCTCGATCTCGGTCGGGTCGAGCTGGGGCACCTTGTCGAGCAAGGCCCTCACGATCTGGGTGGCGAGGTCGTCGGGACGCATGTCCTTCAACGAGCCCTTGAAGGCCCGCCCGATCGGGCTTCGTGCAGTGGCGACGATGACGGCTTCAGGCATGCCGTGATCATAAGGAGCCGGCTCGGGACACGCCCAGTCCGCCTATGGCGCCAGCTCTGTGCCCGGACGCGGCAGGGCCCCGGGTAGCCGGTTGGCAGATGCCTCCGTACTTCCCGGGGCCGCAACCCTGGCGAATCAGACCCCTCACGGCGCTCTGGCACCTTGCGGCACCGGCTCGCTCGACCTCGCTCCTCGGTGTCTTGCGACCCCGACTCGCTGCGTCCCCGTGCCAGTCCTGGGGGGACCAACACCGGGTGTGAAGCCCTATCACCTACCTCGACACGGTGAGTGCCTGCTCCCGGCTTCCGGTCGACCCTTGCGGGCCTTCCTTCCACTGGTCGCCACCTCCGGGCTTCCGGTTCCCTTGCGGGTCCCTTCCCTCCTTCGGCGGGCGCCTGGTCTCCAGCCACCCTTTCGGGCAACCTTCTCCCAGGCGCCGTGCTCCCGGCTCTCCGGTTCCTCTTTCGAGTCCCCTTCCTTCCAGTCGCAGCACCTCTGCCGCTCGGGCTTTCCTTACGGTCCACCCTCCCGTCAGTGGCGCTTGGCACCACCTGCCTTGGTGCGTGCATCCTGCATCGCCCGCTCCCGCCGGTCAATGGGAGTTCACGAAATACCCGGCTTATCTACAGGAACTGTTCACTTTCCCCCGGTCGTCCCCAGGTTGATCCACAGGTTGCGGTGAGCGCGGCTCCGTTTCGAGCTCTCGGCGGGCCTCGATCATGCAAACGGGGCGCCGTCGAAGGCGTCCCGGAAGGCGAACTCGCCGACCTCGCGGCGTCGGAGCCGCCCGACCTGACGCGCCGGACGGCCGAGCACCACCATCCCGGCGACGGCGAACTGCGCCGGCACGCCGAGCAGCCGCTTCACCTCCGCTTCCTGACGGCAGATGACTGTCGTCATGACGCCGCCGAGACCCTCCGCACGGGCCGCGAGCAGCAGGTTCTGGACGAAGGGGTAGACCGACGCACCGCCCACGATGCTCTGGCGCCCGAGCCCGTTGTCCGTCACGGCGAGCGATGGCAGGTGCGCCAGCAGCATGAGCATGATCGGCACCGAGTCGAGGTGATCCGCGAACTCGTCGGGTGCCGGCGTCGCCCTCGCCTGCTCGAGGTCGACGGCCGGGCCGTCCCAGCGGCCGTCCGCCCCCGGCGCGAACGGCACGAGCCCCGAGACGACGTGCGCGACGTACTCGCTCCAACCGAGGCGATACGCGTCCCGGATCGCGGCCCGCAGCTCGGGACGCTCGACCACCACCACCCGCCAGGGCTGGCGGTTGCCGCCACTCGGTGCGAAGCGTGCCTCGTCCAGCACGCGCCTCAGCACGTCGTCGTGCACCGGCTCGGGCGCGAACGCCCGGACCGCCGCTGTCGTCCGCATCGCCTCGGTCAGCTCCACGAGGCGCAGGGTAACGTCGATAACCTGGTCGACGACCTGAGTGTTAGCGTGCCGCACGCTGCCGATGAGGATGGACCAGTGCTGCGATGACTAGCTGGAACGGAGAGGGCCTGCCACCGGCAGCCCAGGCAAGGATGGAGCGGGGGAAGGAGGGCGCCCCTTCGAGCAGCCTGCTCACCATCGCGGGCCAGGCCGGGCTCGAGGGCTGCGGCTTCCACGTGGTCGGCGAGGTGATGGGTTGCATCGTCGAGCACATCGGCTGGGACGGTTGGGGAGGCTGCGGCTACTACGGCCCGATGGGAATGGGCGCTCCGCTCGGCTTCGGGGGGCGCCCGGGCACGGTCACGAGCGGAGGGAGCGTCGGCTACGCCGGATTCGGGCCGTACGTCGACGCCCTCTATCACGGCTACGACACGGCCATGCTCCGGATGCTCACGGAGTGCCAGGCACTCGGCGGCGACGGAGTGGTGGGAGTCACGCTGAGCGTGACGCGCCTCGAGGGGGACAACCGGGAGTTCCTCGCGTACGGCACGGCGGTCCGGGCCCACAGCAAGGCCCGACCACACCACCTCTTCTCCACGACCCTTCCCGGCCAGGACGTGGCCAAGCTCCTCCACGGCGGCTGGGCGCCCGCCGGGATCGTTGTCGGTCTCTCCATCGCCATCAGGCACGACGACTGGGCGACGCTGCAGCAGTCGTCGACGTTCGCCGGCAACGTGGAGGTGTCCGGGTACAGCGAGCTCGTGCACCACGTGCGGGTGGACGCACGG
>JAJYGW010000069.1 GCA_021790615.1 Actinomycetes bacterium
CCTCACGGTGGTGCGGGACTCCCTCGGTGGGACCGAGCCGAACGACCCCTTCTTCGGGCTGTACGCCTCGCAGTGGTACTTCACCAAGTGAGGGGGAGCGGGTCCGCGGTGGGCGCGAGGGAGGCAGGGAGCGCGGGGAAGGCGAGGTCGCAGACGGAGGGTTCCCCCGCAGCCCGAAGTGAGCCACGCCCGGTCCCTGGCTAGCCTTGGAGCCGTGGACGACACGGTCACCGACCTGGATCGTGGCGCGTCCGGGTCGCCCGGCGAGCCCAGGATGGCGGGGTTCACACGCGCCGACCTGCTCCAGACGGAGCGGGCGCCGGCGGCACTCGGGGCCGACGGAGACCGGGATGCCGCCGGGGAGGCCGCTCCCGCAGCGAAGCCACGGGCTCGGGCCAGGTTGCGACCCGAGCGGACCCGGGCGGACTTCCTCGTGTGCCGGGTGCTCTGTGTGCCGACGGAGCAGAAGGTGGGGGAGGACGAGGTCTACTCGCTCTTCAGCGGTTCGATCCTGCTCTCCGCGCTGCGCTGCCTGCTCACCTACGTCTTCCTCCCGATCCTCACCCCGGTCCTCGGCGTGGCTGCCGGCGTGGGACCGGCGATCGGGATCCCGCTGTCGATCGTGGCGCTCTACTTCGACGTGCGGGGGATGCGTCGGTTCTGGCTGGCGAACCATCGTTGGCGCTGGTACATCTCCGGGGTCTACCTCGCCGTGATGGTGCTGGTGGCGATGCTGCTCGTGCTGGACGTCGTGCACATCCTGCGCTAGCTGGCAGGTTCCCCGCCCCGCACCGGCCGCATGGTCGTCGCGGCAGCCCAGAGGGCATCGACCGGTGCTTCCACGCTGGTGAACAGCAGGAACTGCCGAGCGGCCTGGTGGACGAGCATGCCGAGGCCGTTGCGCACCGAGGCACCACCGCTCGCCGCCGCGGCGAGGAACGGCGTCGAGGGCGGTTCGTAGACGAGGTCGTAGGCCAGTTGACCGACTCCGAGCAGGCCGCCGATCCGGGCGAGGTCCAGGTCGGCACTTCCGGGCGGACCTCCCTGCATCCCGAGTGGGGTTGCCTGCACGACGAGGTCTGCGCCGGCGAGCGCTGCGACCTCTCCGACCCTGCCGCGATCCGCGGCGAGCGCGGCCGCTCGCCTGGCGGCAGCGACGCTGCGGTTCACGACGACGACCTCGGCGGCGCCCGCTTCGGCGAGCGCGAGGACGACGCTCCGCGCTGCGCCCCCGGCGCCGATCACGGCGCACGAGCGTCCCTCCGGCTCGAACGCCGCTCCCTCGCGCAGGTCGGCGAGGAACCCCTCCCCGTCGGTCGACTCCGCGTGGACCTCTCCGGTCCTCCTGTCGAGGAGAAGGGTGTTGGCGGCCCCGAGCCGTTCCACGAGCGGCGTTCGAGCGGTGGCGAGCGCCGCCGCAGCGTCCTTGTGCGGGGTCGTGACCGCGAGCCCACGCACGCCGAGCCAGCACGCCCCCTCGACGGCGGCGGCGAACCGTGCGGGGGCCACCTCGAAGGCCACGAACACCCAGTCCAGGCCCCTCGCAGCAAAACCAGCGTTGTGCAGCGCGGGCGAGCGCGAGTGCCCAACCGGCATCCCGACGACCCCTGCGATTGCGGTCTGGCTCCCGGCCGGCATGCGCACCTCCTCGGCGCCATCCTTCCCGCTCGGACCGGCTGGCCCGGCCAGGTCGGTCGCGGGGTGCGTGCCGCCGGCCCGGGTGCGGCGTGCTCACCCGAGCGGCGTGCTCACCCGAGCGGCGTGCTCGCCCGAGCGGCGTCCTCGCCCGACCGGGAGCCGGCCGGCACTTCGGAGCGGTACGGTCGCGAGGTGGTCTCTGCGACGAGTGCGGCGCGCGCGCCAACCGATTCCGCCGTCTGGACCGACGGAGCGTGGTGATGGGCGATCCTCCGCTCCCGCCCCCCGAGTCCGCCGGCTGGACCGACGAGGAGTGGATCGCCTGGCTGGACGCGACCGATGAGGGTTCGCCCGATCCCGACGACGCCTCCGAGCCGGTGCGCCCCTCCGGAGCGATGGGCCGGATCGCGCACAGCGGCGGCGGCCAGGTGCTCGGCGCGGCGATGCTCGGGATGGCGCGAGCCATCTTCGGCGAGGATCCCGACGAGGTCCAGGCCGTCGCCGAGGCACCGGGAGAGCCGGACGAGGACGAGCCCGGCCTGCACCTGGACGCCGAGGACCCGAGCCGTTCCCGCTACGTCCTGCCGCCGCGCACGGGGGGCTCCGCCGAGCTCCCCCCTTCGGAGGACGGTGGCGACTCCGGGGCCGCCCCCTCCGGCGATCCGGGTGGAGCCGGCTCCGAGGCCGTTCCCGCCGGCGATGACGGCACAGAGGGGTCGGTCGGCGACCAGGACGGGCGGCCAGATCCCGCGTCCGGCACCGGCTGATCTCGGGATGGCGCAGCGCCTGGCACGATCGGGCTTCGCCCGTGCCTATGTCGCCATCGCTCCGGCGGCCGACGCCGCAGGGGCGCGACGGCACCGGGTCGAGCTGCTCGAGGGGCTCGACGGTCTGGTCCTCGAGCTCGGTGCCGGCCCGGGCGGGAACTTCGCCCACTACCCCGCCGGGGTTCGCGGGGTCGTCGCCGTCGAGCCGGACGGGTACCTGCGGCGGCTGGCAGCGCGGGCCGCCCGGGGGAGCCCGGTGGCAGTGGACGTCGTGGGCGCCCTGGCCGACCGCCTGCCCTTCGCGGCTGCGACCTTCGACGCCGCAGTCACGTCGTTGGTGCTCTGCTCGGTGCCCGACCAGGCGGCTGCGCTCGCCGAAGTCGCGCGGGTCCTGCGGCCGGGCGGGGTGCTTCGGTTCTACGAGCACGTCCTCGCCGGTTCGGCAGGGATCGCTCGGGTGCAACGGGTGCTCGACCGTGCCTGGCCGGCGGTCGCCGGTGGGTGCCACACG
>JAJYGW010000173.1 GCA_021790615.1 Actinomycetes bacterium
CCCGGTCCGCGCCTTCGACCACGTCTGGGACCGCGTCGCGGATCGAGCGTCGTCGGGCGTCGAGGGTGCGGCGCAACCGGCTCGTGCTCGCGCTGGCGATCGCGGTGTCGGTGGGGATCTTCGGAGCCTGGTTCCCGCTGCCGAGCCTTCTCCAACAGCGCTCCCAGCTCGCAGCCGCTTCCATCGAGCTCAGCCAGCTCCAGCGGGAGAACGCTGCGCTGCGCCACGACCAGAAGCAACTGCGCACACCCACGGCGCTCGGGCGCATCGCGCAGGAGGAGTACGACCTCGTCCCGCCCGGCGACCAGGCATACCAAGTGCTTCCGGCGAGCGGCTCAGGCGGACCGTACGGGTCGCTCGGTCCCACGTCGACGGCCGGCGCTGGTGCCGCCAGCGGCTCCGGCGGCGCTGTGGCCCGCGCACGCGCGCCGTCAGGTTCGAGCCCGCCCGCCGGGACGTCCGGAAGCCTGCTCAGCCGGATGCTGCGGACGCTTGAATTCTGGCGATGACCTCTCGGTCGCGCCCTTCGGACGAAGGAGGGGGCGACGAGCTCGAGCAGGTGACGCGACTGCTGGGCCGGCCCCCTGCTGCGGGCCTGCGCGTGGTCCTTCGCAGCCCGCAGGGCGCACCCGCGGTGATCGAGAACGCCCCGTTCCTCAATGACGGCTCCCCCATGCCGACCCGCTACTGGTTGGTCGACCCTCGGTTGCGTGCGGCGGTCTCTGCGCTCGAGTCGGGCGGGGGGGTCCGGGCTGCCGAGGCTGCGGTCGATCCCGTGGTGCTCGCGCGTGCGCACGCTCGATACGCGGCAGAGCGCGACGCCCTCATCCCGGCGGGCCACGTGGGGCCGCGCCCGTCGGGCGGCGTCGGCGGGACGCGTGCCGGGGTGAAGTGCCTCCACGCCCATCTGGCATGGTGGCTCGTCGGTGGCGACGATCCCGTCGGTGCCTGGGTCGCCGAGCGCGTCGGGCTCGCCTCGCCGCGCGAGCGTGACGCACGAGCGTGAGGCGCGAACGCTCCGGCGGCGACGCCGGCGGACGCCAAGCTGCGAACCGCCAAGCTGGTGAGGACGGCGGACGCCGGCGAGACAGCCCAGGGGGGATGCCGTGTGCATATGGTCATACGTCGGCCGTCGATCATGGCGCCGACCGTGGCGAACGAACGCGTGTGACGAGCGTCGTCACCAATCCGAGCAACGACCGCACGAGCGCGAGCTCAACCAAGCCGATGCCCCGGTGGTCGCAACCGCCCTGCTGGTCATCGTCAAAGGGATGGCTGCGGCCCGTGGGCGACGATGCCGGTGGGCTCGGGCCAGACGAAGGGCCAGACGGTCCCGAGCGTGGGCAGCCTCCTGTGCATCGGCCTCGGCGATAACCGCCATCGAGGGTACGACCCGTTCGACGTGACCCGGTCCGCTCATGCCCGCCGGGTCCGCTGTCGCACCCGGTCGAGGGCCAACGCGGAGGCCCCCACGAGCCCGTGCCGGCGGACCGCGCCCACCCCTCGGCGCGCCAGCACGCCCAGGCGCGTGCGGGGAGCTGAAGAGGTGGCCGGAGGGAGGGACGGGGACGGCTCGGGTTCGGCGTAGGGCTCCAGCGCGATCGGCTCGAACGGCTCGTCGAGGAGCACCGGCTGCCACGTGCCCTCGCGGGGGCCTCTCAGCTCGGCAGAGCAGAGGATCTCCAGGTAGCGCCTCCCCTGGGTCCAGGGCCCCAAGCCGAGCAGCGCGTCGCGCCGGGCCCTTTGACCGAGCCGCCGCCGCAGCACGTCGTCGGCAAGTAGCGCCGTCAACGAGCGGGCCCATTCGTCGGGGTCACCGGCGAGCATGCCGTTCACGCCGTGCTCGACGACCTCTTGGAACGGATCAGTAGGGCTCGCGATCGTTGGGGTGGCCGAGAGCCCTGCCTCGAGCCACTTGATGGCGCTCTTGGCGTCGTTGAAGCGGCTGGTGGGCTCGAGCGGCGCGAGAGCCACGTCGAGTGTGCGCAGCAGCTGTGGCAGCGCCGTCCACGGCTGGAGCGGCATCCGCACGAGCCGGTCTCCGAGCCTTCGGACCGCAGCGCCCGGCGTGAGCTCGCCGACGAGCCACAGCTCGGCGTCGTCGACCTGCTCGAGCGCGGCCACGACGGCGTCCTCGACCGCCGCCCAGTCCCGATCGTGGGTGTCGGTGCCGCTCAGGTAGCCCACCCGCAGGGGCCCGGGCACCGCCCCACGCGTGAGGGCGGCGTCTGCGAGCCTGCTCATCACGATCCCCACGCCGTTCGAGAAGCGGTAGCTGGGAAGGCCGGTGACCGCGGAGGCGTGCTCGCAGAGCCGCCGGGTGCTGCCGACGAACCCGTCGCACAGCTCCATGGTCGTCCGGTAGCGGCGCACACCTTGCATCCACAGGTCGCGCGCAGCGCCGCTCAGGATCTTGAGAGCTGGGATCTCGGGCTCGAGGTCGGGGTCGAAGATCAGGTCGTCGACGTCGAACAGCACCGGGGTGCCGCGCCGGTGGACGTCTGCGACGAAGCGCTCCACCTGAGAGGTGGCAGGCACGCGGTAGAGGACGACCACATCCGCCGAGGCGGCGAGCTCGACGATGTCCGGGTGGCGGTAGTGGCGGACGTCTGCGTGCACTCCGAGCAAGCCCAGCGCCTCTGACGGCAGGTGCGCGCGGTACCGCAGCGGCGCGCCGTCGATGCCGACGACGAAGAGCACCCGCTCGACGCTGCGCCCGCGCCCGGGCGAGGGTACGTCGACCGGGCCTTGCCGAACGGCTGCGAGCCCTCCATTCGCCCTGGGCGTCACGAGGGCCTCGGCGTAGACCGTCTCGAGGTGGTCGCAGTGGGACTCGACGGTCGTGAGCTCGACGCCCCGCGCCCCGCTGCGAAGCTTTGCGAGCAGTGCGCGGTCCTCGAGCAGCTCGGCCAT
>JAJYGW010000089.1 GCA_021790615.1 Actinomycetes bacterium
GATGTTCGAGATGCTGCCGACGATCGTGCCGATGAGGTGGCCGGTCCGGCGCTGGGCCACCGAAAGCCTGATCCCGGTCGACGAGTACTACCAGGATGGTTCACTGGTGATCCGGGCCGAGATCCCGGGCATCGACCCCGACAAGGATGTCGAGTTGACGGTTGCCGGGGGGATGCTGCACATCCAGGTCGAACGGCGTGAGGAAGAGAAGGTCGAAGAGGAGCACTACGTGCGCAAAGAGATCCACCAGGGGTCTGTCGAGAGGACCTTGCCTCTTCCCGAAGGGGTCACTGAGCGTGACGTGAAGGCCACGTACAAGGACGGGATGTTGGAGATCGTGATCCCGAAGGCCGAGGTCGAGCCGACCAAGAAGATTCCGGTCACCAAGAGCTGAACGGCTCTCCCTGGAGTTGAAAGGCCCATCCGCGAGGCGGGTGGGCCTTTTGTTGGTCGAGTTGATCGTCGACGCCATCTGCGGCGATGTCGGTGGCAAGCTGAGACGCGGCCCCGCCCCTCTTGTCAGGGTGGGGGCCCGACCGTCTTCGAGGATGCCGATGAGACCAGACGCCCGGCTGATGGAAGCTCGGCCGAGCCC
Source organism: Actinomycetes bacterium (assembly GCA_021790615.1). The sequence continues at coordinate 596 of JAJYGW010000089.1, forward strand.
ACAGGGGATGAAGAGTCCAGGTGACGCCTTCTTTCACCCGTAGCGTCGCGCGAGCGACGATCGACGCCTTGCCGGCTCCCGCGCGTCGCTGGGTGCGCATGCGACGACGCGACGTCACGAAGCGGGAGGTCGAGCTCGCCGAGCTCGACGCCGTTCTGGCAGCAGCCGCTCGCCGTTTCGAGGTCTCCGAGGACGACGGCCGCGCCTACCTCCTCGAGCTCAGGATGGTGCCGCCACCCTGGCCGGCCGACCCCTTCTCCGACGCCTATCGGGCATGGGTCTTCGATCTCTACCGTGCGGTCTCGGGGCGGGATGACTACGCCGTCGAGCACGAGTCGTCGCCGTTCGATCTCGAGGCCGCCGTCCTCCGGCCGCACCCTTTTGCCACCGGGTCGCCGGCGGTGGTCGGCGACGACCTGTCGGCTCGCGGCGCGGTGGTGAGAGCACTGGCTCTCACGGCGCCGGCGCGCATCGTGGAATTCGGTGCAGGGTGGGGCAACCTCACGTCCGACCTCGCGGCGATGGGCCATGACGTCACGGTCGTCGAGGTCGACGCGGGGTTCTGTCGCCTCATCGAGCGTCGAGTCCCGTGCGCGCGCGTGGTCGAAGCCGACATGCTCTCGTTCGCCCGCGGGTCGCACGGGGACCAGTTCGACGCCGCGGTCTTCTACGAGTCGTTCCACCATTGCGCGGACCATCTCGATCTGCTCGAGCACCTCCACGCCGTGGTCGGGACAGGCGTCGTCGTGCTGGGTGCAGAACCTGTGGACCTTCTCGCCTACCCGTGGGGACTCCGTCTCGACGGGCTTTCGCTGTGGTCGACCCGGCGTTACGGCTGGCTCGAGCTCGGCTTCGACGAGCGTTACCTCGCGAGCGCGATGTCGAGAACCGGCTGGAGGATCCAGAAGGCGGAAGGGGGCTGCGCCGTCGCGCCGACGCACGTGGCGAGACGCGCGAGGAGCTCGAACCCGAGATCGTAGAGAGGACGGACTCGTCGCGGCGAGCAGTGCAGCTACATTGAGTGCGATCCCGGCAGCTCGCAGGGCGAGCTGGCATGGGTCACCAGGTCACAGGGGGTCGTGCATGGCCAAGCCGAATCGCGTCGAAGTGCTCAGTCCCGAGGGTTGCCGGACGGTCGTGGCCGACGAGGGGACCGCCGGCCGGGAGCCCGGGTCGCTCTGGACCATGGCCCCGCGGCTCGACGACCTGCGAGGCAAGACCGTCTATCTCGTCGACACCGGCTTCGGGGGGAGCGGGAAGTTCTTGGACGAGATGCAGGCGTGGCTTGCCGAGCACCTGCCGACGGTAGTGGCGGTGCGCCGTCGCAAGACGGGCCATGTCTTTCGCGACGACACGAAGGACCTCTGGGCCGAGATCAAAGAACGGGGGCAAGCGGCCGTCCTCGGCGTCGCCGGCTGACCGGGTTGCGCAGCGGCAGTTGCCGCTTCCGCCCGTACGCTGGAACACGAGTTCTCGATTCCGACGGTTTCCATCTCCACCCGGGAGTTCGAGAGCGTCGTGGCAGCAGACCGCCGGTACAACGGCGTGCCGCTCCGCTTTGCCTACACGCCGCACCCAGTTGCAGGCATGAACTCCTCGGTGTTGCGGAGCTACGTCGAAGGCGCCGATCCGGCGTCCGGCCGGCTCGTGATGGACGAGGTGGTCGATGCCCTCACCAAGCCGTTGGGCCCGGGCGAGCGTGTCGTCGAACACGCTCGGGTGCCGTGGAGCAGGCTCCCACAGGAGCTCATCGAACCGGACACCGAAGACAACCTTCAGCGCCTCTTCTACGAGCGAGGGTGGACCGACGGGCTGCCGGTCATCCTTCCGACCCGAGAGCGCGTTGCCGCGATGCTCGAAGGTACGACGCACCTCCCCGACGAGGTCGTAGGGGAGATCTACCTCGAACGGACGTTCGAGCGCGTCCGCTTCACCGTCGAGATGGTCGCCATCATCGGCGTCATGGCCGGAGCGCGGCCCGAGCACCTCCCCGTCATCCTCGCAGTCGCCTCGACCGCCGAGCCCTCGATCCCTCGCTCGACCACGCCCTTCGGCAGGATGCTGCTCGTGAACGGACCCGTCCGCCACGAGATCGGAATGAACGCCGGCGTCGGAGCGTTCAGCCCTCGCACGCTCGCGAATTCGGTGATCGGCCGTGCCTGGACGCTCCTCACCATCTCGTGGGGAGGCTTCCGTCTGAAAGAGCAGTTCTGGTCTTCGCAGGGCAATCCCGTCAGCTACAGCAACATGTGCGTGGCCGAGAACGAGGAGGCGAGCCCTTGGGAGCCCTTCCACGTCGAGAAGGGCTTCGAAGCGACCGAGAGCACGGTCAGTCTCTTTAGGGGGTGGAACGTCGTGAACAACGTCGTCGGTTCCTCGCATCGGTCGGTCGGTGAGGACATGTTCACCCAGATCCGGCCCCTCGTGAGCCCGTATTCTGCGGCGACGCTCGTGCTCGACCCGCTGGTCGCTCGACACCTCGAGAGCGATCAGGGCTTCAAGACGAAAGCGGCGTTCTGCCGGTGGCTCTCCGAGCACTTCAGACTGCCCGCACGCGAGTACTGGGACAACGACGTCGTCGACATGCTCGTGGGTCCGCTTGCCGTCCGAGGGGTCGAACCATACGCGACGTGGCGAAACCTTCCCCCGGACACACTCATCGCCCCGTACGACAAACCTGCGGAGATGAACGTCGTCGTCGTCGGCGGGGAGACGAGCCCGATGTGGAAGGTGTCGGACTTCTCGTACACGGTGAGCGCCTCGGTCGACAGGTGGCGAGCGCAGCCCCTGACGACCGAATGCGACGACGGGAGCTGTGGTCTAGCTGGCGAGTCCCTGCCACATGCCGGGTACCCTCGGTCCGGCGACTCGTCGACGGGCACGCCCCCGGCTGCCTTCTGAGCCCCGTTCCTCGGCCAGCCACCGTGCTGCCCGATCGGCACATCGAGGTCGCGGTGCGGGAATCTCGGTACGTGCGGATCGCCGCACGTGGTCGGGCGCGGCACCGGCTGCTCGAGCCGGTCAGTCCCCCCCGTTCATCGGCCCGAGCGCAGGCGTCTGTCGGACGGGTGCCGGGATCGGCGGGCGGCGCTGGTCGAGCACCTCGTCGTGCCGCCCTCCACGTCGAGCGCCCCACCGCTTGGCCGCTCCGTTCCTCGAGAGCTGGAAGAGGTAGCGGTTGTAGGCCTCCAGCTCCTCGTCGACGCTCACCTTCACCTCCAGCACCTCGGCGTCGATCACCCGCCCCACCGGATCGCCGTGATCCTCGTCTCGGGCCGTCGCCGATGAGGTGCACGCCGAGTCGAGGTCGTCCTCGCGGTCGCGGTCGCGGTCGCGGTCGCGGTCGCGGTCGCGGTCGCGGTCGCGGTCGCGGTCGCGGGTGGCCGGGATGATGCCGGGAGTCCCTCGACGCTGCCTGTCGAGGCGCTGCACATCGAGGGCTTCGCGCCGCGGGCCGGAGAGGGCTTCGCGCCGCGGGCCGGAGAGCGACCGACGACGAGCGTCGTCGCGGCCTGCCAGATACACCTCGCGAGACAGCGCTTTGTCGGTGGCCCAGCCGGGGATCTCGTGGAGCGGTCTCCCCTCGGCATCGGCCGCAGCCCTCTGCTTCGCCGTCCACAGGCGGTCGAACGGGGTGCTCTCGTCGTGGATCAGCTTCCACCAGACGTACACGGCATAGACGGCGAAGAAGGGCCATTCGACCGTGTACACCCAGCTCAGGTCGTTGCCGCCCAGCGCGACGTGGTACTGCCACCAGCCGGCCAGGAGGAATGCCGGTACGAGGACCAAGACGAGCGCGTGAAGACCGATGCAGCGCCGCGTCAGGTACTTCGCCATGCGCGCTCGACGTTACACACTCAGCGTCACGCAATGGAAGCCGCCCGGGGGCTTCCCGCCCCACACCCCATTCAAGTGAAGTTCGCTCGAAGTCGAACGAGCTTCGGAGCGTGAGTACGCTTCTGCCCGATGAGCGAACCGCTCCTCTCCATTGGCGAGGTGGCCGAACGCACGGGGGTGACGACCTCGGCCCTTCGCTTCTACGAAGCAGAAGGGCTCCTCAGCTCCAAGCGCTCTGCGGGTGGCCAGCGACGTTATCGACGCAGCGTGCTTCGCCGAGTCGCCTTCGTGCGCGTCGCCCAACGCGTGGGACTCAGCCTGGAGGAGATCCAAGGGGCGCTCGCGACCCTGCCAGCCTCGCGCACGCCGACCAAAGCCGACTGGGCGCGCCTGTCCGCTTCATGGCGTCCTCGCATCGACGAGCAGATTGCCGTGCTGGAGCGGCTGCGCGACGAGCTCTCGTCGTGCATCGGCTGTGGGTGCCTGTCCTTGCGTGAGTGCTCCCTCTCGAACCCCTCGGACCGCGCCGCCGCCGACGGCCCCGGGCCCCGCTACCTCATCGCGGGCGACCGGCCAAGTCCGCCGCAGGGCTCGCGTAGCAAGGCGATCGGAGCGTGAGGTGGCCGGATGCAAGGAGATCAGGCGGTTACGGTCTGGCGCCGGCCGCCCGTCGGCGAGGGAGGGGGAGAGGGAGAGCATGAGGGTGCCCGGCACCGCCTTGGTGAGCCTGCTCTCAGCGGTTGCGCTGGCGGCCGCAATGGCGATCGCGGTGACGTCGGGACCAGCGAGCCGGGAAGGGGGGCGTCGCACCCAGCAACTCGGGGGGCGCCGGTCGCAGACAACCACCTATCACACCGAGCAGCAGTGCCTCGGCACACCGTCGGTCCGCCTGCCCTGCTACGACCCTGCACAGATCGAGACCGCCTACGGCGAGCTTCCCCTGTTCGCAAGGGGTATCGACGGCCGAGGTGAGACGATCGTGATCGTGGATTCCTTCGGTTCCCCGACCATCCGGCGGGACCTCGCCGTGTTCGACTCCCAGTTCCTCTTGCCCGCGCCCCCGAGCCTTCGGATCATCCAGCCGGCAGGCGCAATCCCGACGTACAACCCCAAGACAACAACAATGGTCGGCTGGGCAGGGGAGACGACCCTCGACGTCGAATGGGCCCACGCAGCGGCACCGGGCGCCAGCCTCCTCATCGTCGAGACGCCGGTGTCGGAGACGGAGGGGACAATCGGGTTCCCCGAGATCATGGCGGCAGAGAACTACGTCATCCGCCACCATCTCGGCGAAGTCATCAGCCAGAGCTTCGGCGCGAACGAGAAGACGTTCTCCTCGCTGAGCAGGCTCGAGTCACTTCGGAGCGCCTTCGTCGCTGCCGAAGCGGCTCATGTCACGGTCGTAGCGTCCACGGGGGACACAGGTGTGAGCGACGACACGACAGCCACAGGCAAGAACCTCTCGTTGACGCAGACCGTCACATGGCCTGCGAGCGATCCCCTCGTCACCGCAGTCGGCGGGACGCAGCTCAGCCTGAACGCCGCCGGCGAGCGGACTGCTCCCGACGTGGTGTGGAACGACTCGTACGACCGCGCCGCGAACGATTTCGTGTTCGGCACATCCGAGCCCCATCCGAATGCGAGCGGCGGAGGGCTCTCGTCGATCTTCTCGAGGCCCTCCTACCAGCGGGGCGTCGCTGGTGTGGTTGGTGATCACCGGGGAACTCCCGACGTCTCCATGAGCGCGGCGTGCTCCGGGCTGGTCGACACGTACCAGAGCTTCGCGGGTCCCACACCCCCTGGCTGGTACTACGTCTGTGGCACCAGCGAGTCCGCACCGCTGTTCGCGGGGATCGTCGCGCTCGCAGACCAGGAGGCGCATCACGGCCTCGGATGCATCAACCCGGCGCTCTACGCGATGAAACAAGCGCGCGACCCCGGGGTCGTGCCGGTGAGGAAGGGCGACAACACCGTCTCGTTTCGAAAGGGGGGCAAAGAGCATACGGTCGTCGGCTACCGGGCGTCCGCGAGCTACAACCTCGCTTCGGGCCTCGGCACCGTCGACGCCTCGCAGTTCGTGCCCGAGCTGGTCCGCACGGTCGCGTCCGTCGGGACTTCGGTCACGTACGGCTTCCTGGCCCCCTCCGGACAGCTCTGACGCGCGCGACGGCGCGACCTGCACGGGAGCGCGCGCGACGGCATGCGCGGCATGGAGGCTCGAGCGACAGCGCGACCTGCATCGGGATCAGCTCGCCGGCGTACGGTTCCCACGATTGCTGAGCTGCTCTTCGATCCGCTCTGCGTCGGTCTGCCAGTGCCAGTCTGACGGGACCGCGGCCTCCCCGAGCGTTACGTCCGGTCCGAGGAGCTCACGGACGGCAGCCTCGAGCTCGCGCGGCGTCGACGCACCGACCGCCGTCACCGTGCCGTCGGTGTCGACGAGGACGTTCGTGGGCACGCCTCGGATGCCGAGCGCTTCCACCAGCTCGCCAGCTTCGTCGACGAGCACCGTACCCTCGATGCCCCACAGTTTGCAGAATGTCCGCGCCTCGGCGAACGCCCCCGTTCCTTCCCAGACGTTCACAAGGATGATCTCCAGGCCAGACCGGCCCGCACGCCGACGCAGGTCCTCGATGACCGGCGCTTCTGCGTTGCACGGTCCTCACCAGCTGGCGAAGACGTTGATGACGTACTTGCGTCCCGACCACTCCCCGAGGTCGCGCAGCTCTTCGGTCCACAGGTCCGGGAGCCGCAGCGCGGGCATGTGCCTGCCGACCATCGGGTGGAGCGGCCACGCGACCGGGGATTGCGGGGGTCCGTCAAGCAGGTCCTGGACCACCACGAGCGTGCCGGACCCGGCGTTGGCCACGAGCACGCGGCCGGGATGCAGCGGGTCTTCGCAGACACCACCGGGTGCGGCACCGACGGGGATCCGCGACCATTCGGCGCCGTCGAGGCCCATGACGCTCACGGTGCCGTCACCGCGATTGCCAACGTAGAGCCGGTCGTCGCGCGAGCCGACGGTGAGTCCCACGGGAGCGTTCGGCACTGCCATCTCGGAGACCTTCTCGATCGTGCAGCCGTCGACGCGGGTGATGGTGCTGGCGAGCGAGTCTGCGATGAAGATGCTGCCGCTCGTCCGGTGGACGCCGACGGCGCAGGGTCCTGCCGGCAACGGGAGACTGCCGACGACTTGGAGCGTCGTCCGGTCGACCACGGTCACCGACGACGCGAGGAAATTCACGCAATAGATGCGTCCTGCCTGCGGGTCCACAGCGACGGCGCCGGCACCGAGCTCCGCGTCGACGACGGCGGTCCGTTCGAGGCCGTCGACGTCGATCACGCTCATCGTGGAGCTTGCGGCGTCGCCACAGTAGAGGCGCCGACCTTCGACGTCGATGCACAGCCCCGCGGGATAGCTGCCGACAGGCACCGTTGCCACTACTCTCCCCGCGTACGCGTCGATGACCGAGACTTGGTCCGAGCGCGCGTCGGCGGTGAAGATCCTCCCGGTCCGTTCGTCGACGGCGATGTCGATGGGCTCGACTCCGACGGGGATCGTGTCGACGACCCGTAGCTCGACCGGATCGACGACTGCCACAGCGTTCGATCTCGAGCATGCGACGTAGATCCGACCGGTTGCGCGGTGGACCGCGACACCCTCGGGGTCGAGTCCCACCTCCACCTCACCGATGAGCCGGTATGCCCAACCCTCGCCGCCCGGGTCGACCCGACAGGACGGGCCGGCGTCGACGTCGACGTCGGAGGGCCACCCCAGCCGCACATCGCCGAGCTCCAGTTCCAGCTCCAGATCCTCCAAAGGCGCGTGCACGACCGGCTCCTCCGGCACAGACATCCAGTTCTCCTTCTCGGTAGGCGATCGTCGCGTCTTCGTGGCGCGGGCAGGAAACCGTAACCGCAAGGGATGGCCCGCCTGATGCGGGGAGGGTGTCCGGGCGTGCGGGGAGGGTGTCCGGGCATGCAGGGAAGGGGTGCGGGAGGGGCGTCCGGGGAGGGGCGTGCGGGGAAAGGGGGGTGCGCCCGCGGGCCGAGCGCCTCTACGCTGCCGCACGGAGGTGTCCAGGCGCCTGGTGGGCCTCCCCGCCTTCAAAGCGGGTGGGACGGGTGAACCCCGTCCGGCGGGTTCGATTCCCGTCCACCTCCGCGGGTCGACGCGTCGGCGCGTGCAGTCCGGCGCGCACAGGCGGTCGCCCGCCCGCTCGCCTGGCCTGGTGGGCGCCCATCTCCGCGGGCCTGCAGCGGGAGGCCGGCTGCCGAGCGATTGCACGGTGCACCTATAGTTGGCAGTTCCGCCGCAGCTCGTCGGCGGTCCGACGACGGCCACCGGCCTTCGGCGGGGAGCGGGCGGCGTCGCGGGAGCACGAGGAGCGTCATGACCTTCCAGTCAAGGTTGGAGTCGTGCACCATCTGGCGCTGCGCGGCCTGCGGGGCGCTCGTGCATCCGGCCGACGAGGGGGCTCCGGCGGCTTGGTGCATGCGTTGTCGTCGAATGGTGCAGGCCGTCCGCGACGGTGCCCGGCGCCCGGCCTGACGACCGTTCCCGGCCCCGTGCGCCCGCTCGTGGCACCACAGCGCCCCGGCCGTCGCCCCGTGCCCTCGCCGCAGCCCTCGACCGGGGGGCGAAGGTCACCGACGTGGCGGTCCCCGGCCTCGACGTGCTGTTCTGCGGCATCAATCCGGGTCGATGGTCGGGCGCGGTCGGGCACCACTTCGCGCACCCCGGGAACCGCTTCTGGAAGGCGCTGTATCTCGCGGGGTTCACCGATCGGCAGCTCGATCCCGCAGAGGACCGGCTTCTGTTGAGCTACGGCGTCGGGATCACCAATCTCGTCGAGCGCACGACCGCAGCAGCCGCTGACCTCGCACCCGAGGAGCTGCGCCGGGGAGCCCTGTCCCTCGAGCGCAAGCTGAGACGGCTGCGTCCTCGGACGGTCGCGTTTCTCGGGATGAGCGCCTTTCGCGTCGCCTTCGGCAGGCCGCAGGCGGGTGCGGGCCGTCAACACGAGCTGTGCGGCGGAGCTGACGTCTGGGTCCTGCCGAACCCCAGCGGCCTTCAGGTCGCGTACGGGCTCGACCAGGTGGTCGACCACCTCCGGGCATTGCGTCGGTTCGTCCACGACGGGCGGACATCCGCCGGCGATGTGCCTGGACAGCGGGCGCCTCGGTAAGGTCCCGGCTCATGCGACTCGCTACGTTCCTGGCTCCTGACGAAACGCCTGCGGGCCCGATGACACGGCAGCACACGGGGGTCGTCGACGGCGACGACCTCGTCGACCTGACCGATCCGGTGATCGGGCTCCCGGCTGACATGACTGCTCTCCTCACCCTCGGCGACGAGGCATGGGAGCGGGCTGCGACGGCTGCCGCCACCTCCGCTCGCCGATGGGGCCTCGAGCAGGTGGCGCTGCTCGCGCCGGTCACCTTGCCCCCGAAGGTCCTCGCCATCGGGAGGAACTACGCGGCGCACGCGGCGGAGATGGGTGCAGAGCGCCCGGTGCGTCAGCTCTGGTTCAACAAGCAGCGCACCGCGGTGACCGGGCCGTCGGCCGACATCGTCGTCCCGGCGGTCTCCGAACAGGTCGACTACGAAGGTGAGCTCGGCCTGGTGATCAGACGCCGGGCGAAATCGGTCCCCGCGGCACGCTGGCTCGACGTCGTCGCGGGCTTCACCGTGGGGAACGACGTGAGCGTGCGGGACTGGCAGGCCCACTCTCCGACGTTCACCATGGGGAAGTCGTTCGACACGCACTGCCCCCTCGGCCCGTGGATCGTGACGCCCGACGAGGTAGGCGACGCGCGTTCCCTGCGGATTCGAACCTGGGTGAACGGCGAGCTCCGCCAGGACGCTACGACCGGGGATCTGATCTTCGGGTTCGACGAGATGATCGAGTACCTGACGACGGCCTTCCCGCTCGAACCAGGAGACGTGCTCTTGACCGGGACCCCGTCGGGGGTCGGGGCGGGCTTCAGGCCGCAGCGATGGCTGAAGTCGGGAGACGTCGTTCGTATCGAGATCACACGGGTCGGCGTCCTGGAGAACCGTGTCGTCGACCAGCCGCCTGCGGCCCCACCACCCGAACCGTTCCTGGGCCGCTGACCGGGTCGCCGGCGCGGGCGCACGGAGAGAGCGGCGCGCACGGCAGAATGTGGACGTGGAGAGGTACGACCCGGAGCAGCACACGGAGCCCGCAGAGGCAGCCGAGCCCGCAGAGGCAGCCGAGCCAGCAGAGGCAGCCGAGCCCGCAGAGGCAGCCGAGCCAGCAGGGGCAGCCGAGCCAGCGGCGCTCGGCGAGCAAGAGCGCGGCACGCGGCTCGAGCAGCTCGAACGGGTGATGGACCTCATGCGGCCTGCCGTCCAGGCAGACGGAGGCGATCTCGTCCTCGTCTCGGCCGACGTCGAGTCCGGCGTGGTGGAAGTGAGGCTCCAGGGAGCGTGCAGCTCCTGCGCGATCAGCTCCGCGACGTTGCAGGGTGGTGTCGAGCGGATCCTGCGGGACCGGCTGCCCTGGGTCACCGAGGTGAACGGGGGCGTCACAGAGACATTCGACCCGTACGAGAGCGCCGTCCTCGGGAAGGGCGCGTACGTCCCCAGGTTCTGACCGGGCCCCGACCGCGCCACCGGGCCCCGACCGCGCCACCAGTCGGTGCATCCCCGCCGCGTCGTGAGGCGCGCGGTACCGTCGGCGCGGTGAGCGGCGAGGCGGCGAGGAAGGGCGTGATCTCCCGCAACGGTCGCACGGCGACCTCTGCGTTCGGCGTCGGTCGGAGGGAGAGCCACGACTCCTCGGCGTTCTACTCCCGCTTCGCACCCCCGATGCTGTCCAGCGACGACGACGTGGTCCCGTGCCCAGCAGGTGACACCCTCTGGGCGAGCGACAGCCGGGACCTCTCGTTCCTCCCCGACAAGTGCGTCGCGCTGGTCGTGACGTCCCCTCCGTACTTCGTGGGCAAGGAGTACGAGCAGAGCCTCGGTGACCGCCACGTCGCTGGCGGCTACCTGGAGTACCTGGGAATGCTTCGCGACGTCTTCTCCGAATGCCGGCGCGTGCTCGAGCCGGGCGGTCGCATCGCGGTCAATGTCGCGAACCTCGGCCGCAAACCGTACCGGTCCCTCAGCGGCGACGTCACCACGATCCTCCAGGACGACCTGGGCTTCCTCTTGCGGGGGGAGATCGTGTGGGTCAAAGGGAAGGGAGCCAACGGGTCGTGCGCGTGGGGGAGCTACGCCTCGGCCGCGAACCCGGTGCTCCGCGACCTGACGGAGCGCATCGTCGTCGCGTCGAAGGGCCGTTTCGACCGTGCGCTGACCCGCCGCGAGCGCGCGGAGCGCGGGCTGCCATCGGAGAACACGATCAGCCCCGAGCATTTCCGGCAGTGGACGCTCGACACGTGGCACTTCCCGCCGGAGTCGGCGAAACGCGTCGGTCACCCCGCTCCGTTCCCGGCGGAGCTGCCCCGCAGGCTGATCGAGCTCTTCACCTACCGGGGAGACGCGGTGCTCGACCCCTTCGCCGGCGCTGGACAGGTCGCGCTCGCATGCCTCGAGACCGAGAGGCGCTACATCTGCGTCGACGTCGACCCGGCGTACGTCGAGCTGGCCCGGCGACGCATCGCCGAGGCCGCCGCGCACGCGACGGCAGGCTGAGCGCGGCCCGTCTGACCGGCCCGTCTGACCGGCGCGGTCTGGGCACCGCGACATTAGTTAGAAAAACTAAGTAGAATGACCGTGTGACCGATCGACCGGCCGGCTCTCAGTCGAAGAAAACCGGCGGGCGCACCGCCAGGCGCGCTGGCGAGCGCGGGCAGCCGGCGGGGTCCACCTCGGGTCCTGCCGAGGGCGAGCTCCCGGCGAGACTGCGGGTCGCGGTCACCCGGCTCAACAGACGGCTCCGGCAGGAATCGGTGACCGGCATCTCCCCGTCCCAGGAGTCGGCGCTCTCGACGATCAACCGGCTCGGCGAGCCGACCCTCGGTGAGCTCGCGCAGGCAGAGCAGGTGCAGCCGCCGACGATGACCCGAGTGGTGGCTGCGATGCAGGCCGCGGGGCTGATCATGCGGCACGGGGACGAGGACGACCGCAGGGTGAGCAGGGTCGAGCTCACCTCCGAGGGGCGCGCGACGCTCGAGCGCAGCAAGAACCTGAAGAACGCCCACCTCGCACGCCAGATCGCGACGCTCACGTCGATCGAGCGGTCCCGGGCCGTCGACCTCGCTGCCCTGCTCGAGAAGCTGGTCGAGGATCGATGAACCGGCGTCTGCGTCAGGCCGGCAACAGGACGTTCGGCGCCCTGCACGTCCGCAACTTCCGGCTCTACTTCGTGGGGCAGGTGGTGTCGGTCTCCGGAACGTGGATGCAGACGGTCGCGCTCGGACTTCTCATCCTCTCCCGCCAGCTGCACGGCAACGGGCTCGACGTCGGTGTGGCCACCGCGCTCCAGTACCTCCCGGTGCTCGTGCTCGGCACCTGGGGCGGCGTCGTCGCCGACCGGGTGGACAAGCGCCGCCTGCTCGTCGCCACCCAGGCGGCAGCGGGCCTCCTGGCCCTCGTCCTCGGCCTCCTGGTGGGCCTGCACGTCGTGAGGCTCTGGGAGCTCTTCCTGCTCGCTGCGCTCCTCGGGATGGTGACGCTCTTCACAAACCCGACGCGGCAGGCGTTCGTGTCCGAGATGGTCGGACGTGAGCTCCTGCCGAACGCGGTGAGCTTGAACAGCGTCCTCATGAACTCCGCCCGTGTGATCGGTCCCGCGATCGGCGGCGTGCTCATCTACACGACCGGGTTCGCTGCGTGCTTCTACGTGAACGCCGGATCCTACGTCGCCGTCATCGTCGCCCTGCTCCTGATGCGGACGGCAGACCTCTACCGAGCCGAGCGTGTCGTGCGCGCCAGAGGACAGGTCCGACAGGGGCTCAGCTACGCGTGGCGGACGCCCGGGCTGCGCGACCCGTTGCTCGCGATGGCCGTCATCGGGACGCTCGCCTTCAACTTCACGACGACCCTCCCACTGCTCGCCACCTACACGTTCCACGGAGGCGCTGGCACCTACAGCTCCTTCACGGTCGCGATGGGCGTGGGTTCGGTCATCGGCGGGTTGCTCGTCGCGCACCGGAGCCGGCCTTCGACGGCGCTCCTCGGGGCGACCGGCATCGGGTTCGGCGTGATGATGGTCCTCGTCGGACTCGTTCCGACGGTGTCACTGACGCTGGCCGCCCTCTTCGCGATGGGAGCCTTCAGCTTGGCGTTCATCGCGACGGCCAACGCCACCGTGCAGCTCACGGCCGACCCTTCGATGCGGGGACGAATCATGTCCCTCTATGCGATCGCGTTCGTCGGGAGCGCGCCGATCGGAGCTCCGCTCATGGGGTGGATCAGCGACACGGCATCTCCCAGAGCGGCGATCCTCGTCGGCGCCGTCGCGACCGTCGTGGCGTCGATGCTGCTCGCCCGGCCGCTGCGGCACGGTGCGGCGCTCGCCCATGTGGACGCGCTCGCCCGCGGGGACGCGCTCGCCCGCGGGGACGCGCTCGCCCGCAGCGTGGCGATCGCCCATGTGGACACGGGCGCCGCGCGGGCGCCAGGGCCGGCCCCGGCCGATCTCGTGGGCGGGGCGTGGGAAGCCGAGCGGAGCGC
>JAJYGW010000107.1 GCA_021790615.1 Actinomycetes bacterium
AGTGGCAGAGCAGGGCACTCATAATGCCTCGGTCGCAGGTTCGATCCCTGCCGGGCCTACCCGGTCGGGTCTCGAGGGAGTCGCCGGTGAAGAGGAGCTGGGCGTGAAGGGAGCGGCGGTGTCTCCTCGCAGGCGGCCGCTCGGCCCGGGAGCCGAGGTCGGCTCCGGGACCCGCCTGCTCCTGGTTCGCCACGCCAAGGCGGGCGATCGTCGTCGTGCCGCCGGGCCAGACGTCCTCCGACCGCTGAGCCCTCCCGGGCGAGCCCAGGCCGCTGCACTCGTGACCTCCCTCTGGCCACTGGTCGCCCCCGCTGTCGACCTCGAGCAAGCGCCGGCTCGGGGTCGTGCTGGGCCGCTGGGGGACGGGGCCGAGCGGGGAACGGGAGCGACGGCGAGCCGGCCTCAGCCTGGGACCGGCCGAGTTCGGGTGTACTCGAGCCCGGCCAGGCGGTGCGTCGACACCGTGGCGCCGCTCGCAGGCGCGCTCGGTGTCGCGGTCGCCGAGGTGCCGGCGCTCGGTGAGGGGGATGCTGGCGCTGCGCTCGCCTTCGTCCGGGGGTTCCTCGAGACCGTGCGGGCCGAGGAGCCCGAGGGCGAGTTCGCCGTCACCGTGGCCTGCACCCACGGTGACATCCTGCCGGTGACCGTTGCGGCGCTCGTCGGCGAGGCCGGGGGCCTCCTGCCGACGGCGCCGCCCGCAGCAAAGGCGTCGACCTGGGTGCTCGAGTGGGGGCCGGACGGCGGTCTGCACCAGGCGACCTACCTGGCCCCGCCGGGCTGAGTCGACTCGCCGGTCTCGCCGACGGGCTGGTGTGGGCGAGGAGCTGGCCCGGGCTAGGAGCCGGTCTGGGCGCCGGGCGGTGGGACGCCCGCGCCGGTCGCACCGCCCGGCGGTGGGGCGAAGAAGCCGGTGGAGGCGGCGAAGCACTGCTGGGAGAGGGCCGGGACGAGCACGGTGGCGGCGACTCGGTTCGTCTCGGAGAGCGTGGTCGCAAGGGGCGCGAACTGGGCTGCCTCGGCCGCGGCCTGGGCGGCGATGGGCAGGGCGACGCGCAGCTCCGCGACCGCCGCCGCCCGGTCCTCGGTTGCCGTCGCCGCGGCCGTCGACGGCTCTCCCGCAGCGGAGAGCAGGTGTAGCGCCTTGTCGACGTGCCCGCAGGCCTGCTTCGCGAGTGCCGTGCCGTTCGCGTTGCCGCAGGCGGACGCGCCGAGCGGAAGGCCGAACAGGAGCAACGCCACGCCACCTCGGCGGACGGACCGGCTCGTGCCATGCCACCAGCGGGTCGGGCGGGAGGACGGGGGGGTTGGCCGGGTCTCCGGAGGCACGGCGTCGGTCGAGGACCGGGGTGTTCCTCCCGCAGGGTTGGCTCTCACCCCGTGAGCCATCCGGGTGCTGCCTCGAGGAGGAAGTGGCTGACGGCGAGCGATCGGTCGAATGCCTCGCAGAGGAGCTCCTCGCCAGCGAACACCTTCGCCAGGGAGACCTGCAGGTGTGCGAGCACGTTGAGCCGCCGTTCGGGTGCGTCCGTGGCCGAGGCGAACGAGTCGATCGCCGAGACCTCGAGCGGCAGCTCGAGGCCACCGACTCCCGCGAGGTCGATGGCGAGGCGGAGCAGGTCGGGGCCGTCCGGCAGCGGCGGCAACGCCCACGTGAAGCTGAGCGGGAAGAACCACTCGTCCGGGGGATCGGCGTCGTCGGGGAGCTCGACCACGGCGTCCTCGAACGCGAGCAGGACGCGAGGGTCGACCTCCAGGGCGAGGTGCAGGTCGAGGGGCCCTCCGCAGCCCTCTTCGGGGTGGAGGTCGACCTCCCAGACCTGACGGAGCGAGTAGGTCTCGACGAAGTGCCGCTCGTCGTGCACGTGGAAGCCGTGGTCGACGGCATGGTCCTTGAGCTCGGCGACGAAGCCGGGCACGTCTAGCACGGCCACGACATCGCATCCTAGTGGGGGTCCGATTCGGCCGACCTGGCGGGTCGACGGTAGCGTCGGGGTCGTGGGAGGAGCTGAGTCGTCGGGTCGGCGCGAGCCGCCACGAGCGCCGGGCGCGTGCGAGGCACCGGACCGGCTCGACGACCTGCGTGCGGTGGGCGATGCCGGGGAGGCGGGGGGTCTGCTCGGCCCCGCGAGCGTGGCCTGGCGCGTTCACGATCACCCCGCGGCACTGGTCGGCGGCGTTCGGGCCCTGCTCGTCGAGGCGCTGCATCCTCGGGCCATGGCGGCAGTCGACCGCTTCAGCGACTTCCGCGAGGACCCGTGGGGCCGGCTCCGTCGGACGAGCGAGTTCGTCCTCACGATCACCTACGGCACGGGTGCCGAAGCCCAGGCCGCCGCCGCAGGCGTTCGTCGGGTCCACGAGCGGGTGCGCGGCGTCGATCCCCACTCCGGGAAGCGCTACCGGGCAGACGAACCCGAACTGCTCGCATGGGTGCACAACGTGACGGTCGAGTCGCTCCTCCTCGCCTACCTCGCGTATGCGTCACCGCTCGGCGCGGAGGAGGCGGATCGCTACGTCGCAGAGATGCGCGTCATGGGCGCGCTGCTCGGGCTGGACGGCTCGCGACTGCCGGCGACCCGGGCAGGACTGGAGCGTTGGATCCTCGGCGTGGACGGGCTCGTGGCGACTCCAGCCGCTCGAGAGGCACTGAAGCTGGTGCTCGCGCCGCCTCTCCCGATCATGCTGCGTCCGGCTTGGGCGACGCTCTGTGCCGGCGCCATCGCGCTCCTGCCGGACTGGGCTCGACGGGCGTACGGGCTCCCGCCGCTCGGTCCCCTCGTGACGCCGGTCTGGCTGTCCACGGTCGTGCTCACGAGCGTGGCTCGCCTCGTGAGGCCCGTCCCGCCGGCCATCGCCGCGGCTCGTGCGCGCACGAGCCAACCCCCCCGGGGGAATCCTCGATCGCCGCTCG
>JAJYGW010000279.1 GCA_021790615.1 Actinomycetes bacterium
ATCGGTCCCGGGTCCTCCATGATCAGCAGGTCGCCGGTGCCCGAGCATTCCGAGCAGGTCCAGTCTTTGAGCGGCATCACCACTACCAGGTCGGCAGGCCGGCTCTGGCGCTCCGCCAACCGGGCCCGCTTCGCTTCGGACAGCGCCGGTGAGACCCAATGCGTCCGGTACGCGCGCTCGATGTCAGGGTTGCCGGACTTCGAGAACCGCAGGGCCCGGCGGTCACGGGTCCGCGCGACGTAGACGGTCTCGCTCGGCACCAGTCCCCGGCCCGTCGCCCAGGTGCGGAAGAGCTTCATGGCTCCAGACAGCTTGGCGAGGTTGGCCTGGGTCACCCGCTCCAGGTACTCGACGCGTCCCTGCCGCCACTCCTCGAGGTGCGACGGAGCGAGCCAGCCGATCCCCACCAGCACGTCGATCGCGTTGACAACCTGCCGATCCGCGAGGGCGGCTTCGGCTACTCGAACGACGCGCTGCTCGAGCTTGGGTCCGTTCTCCCGCCTCGTCGTCGCCGCAGACACCCTTGTCACCTGGGTCCATGGTCGCGCGTTCGGTGGCCACGTTCCTGCCGGTGGCGAACAAACAGCTGGCCGACTGTTCAGTCGACGGCGGAGAAGGAGGCCAACTGCCGTCGCGCCGGATGTCATCCGGATCCGCAACGAGAAACGATAATTGTTAGCTTCAAGGTATGTCCTCCCCGAGTACGAACTGCACGCTCGACGAGGAGGTGGCCGCGCGGGCTCGCGAGCTCGGCGCCAACATCTCGGCTGCCGCTCGTCGGGGAGTCGTTGACGCCGTACGGGCCGCGCCGGCGCGAACCGACAGGAGGCGTACCTGAGACGACCGGAACGTGGCGAGACGTTCTGGAGGGAAGCAGAAGCATGGGGCGAGCCGTGAGACGAGGTGAGCGGTGACAATCGCAACTCGGCCCTCATCGCCCGCCACGTTCCTCGACGAGAGGCTCTCGGAGCGATGACCGCGGCTGGCGTCCCTCCAGCGGCCAGAGAGCAAGTCGACGATGCGGGTCGGGAGGACAGACGTGAGCGGGAGGGACCGTGAACGGCGAACCGGTGATCGTCCTGTTCCGCGACGACCTGCGTGTGCACGACAACCCGGCTCTCGCCGCCGCCGTGCGTGCAGGGGGACCGGTGGCGTCCCTGTTCGTGATCGACGAGCGGCTGTGCGCGGCGCCGGGTTCGGCGAACCGCACCGCCTTCCTGGTCGAGGCGCTCGCGGACTTGCGTCACTCTCTGCAGGGCTTGGGCGGGCAGCTCTATCTCCGAACTGGCGACCCGGTCGAAGAGACCATGCGTCTCGTTGCCCGCACCGGTGCGCGGGCGGTCCATGTGGCCGAAGGGTTCACGCCCCGCGCCCGACGTGTCCAAGACCGCCTCGAACGGGCGTGCCGCCTCGAGCGGGTCGAGCTCCCGGCGTTCCCGGGCACCTCGGTGGTCCCGCCCGGCGCCGTCGTGCCGAGCGGCGCCGACCACTACCGCGTCTTCACGCCCTACTGGCGCAGGTGGAGGACGCTCCCACACCGTGCCGTGGAAAGAGCTCCCCGGCAGGTGCGTACCCCGATCGGCATCCCTCCCGGCGCGATCCCCGCAGTGGAGAGCCTGAGCACCAGACCGCTCTCTCCTGACCGGGCACGCGGCGGGGAGACGGCCGGACGGCGCGCCGCCGAGCGGTGGATTCGCGAGAGCCTGACCTCTTATTCGGACCGGCACGACGACCTGTTGGGCGACCACACCTCGAGGCTCAGCCCGTACCTGCACTTCGGGTGCATCTCGGCCAACGAGCTCGTCGCGCAGGCGGCGCACGAGCCGGGAGCCGAGTCCTTCGTCCGCCAGCTGTGCTGGCGCGACTTCCACCACCAGGTGCTCGCGGCGTTCCCCGCGCTCGCCGAACGCGACTACCGGCCGCGACCCGGGGCCACGTGGAGCGAGGACGAGCCCGCTCTCCGGGCGTGGAAGGAGGGACGCACGGGTGTCCCCATCGTCGACGCCGGGATGCACCAGCTCCTTGCCGAAGGTTGGATGCATAACCGGGCCCGTCTCATCGTGGCGTCGTACCTGGTCCGGGAGCGGCGAGTGCACTGGCGTGGTGGTGCCGCCCACTTCATGGACTGGCTCCTCGACGCGGACATGGCCAGCAACTACGGCAACTGGCAGTGGGTGGCGGGCACCGGGAACGACACCCGCCCGAACCGGCGGCTCAATCTCGCCCGACAGGCACAGCGGTTCGACCCGCGCGGAGAGTACGTCCGCCGCTACCTGGGCCGCTACCTGGATGGGCACGTCCAGGCGCTCGCACGCGACGCTCGAGGCGATCCAGTATTCGCCCCGAAGGAGCGATGACGATCGAGCACGCCTGCTTGCTCGATCCCCGGCTGGAAGCGGGTCGTGCGTACGGCGGGCGGCCCGGTGCCACGAACCGCGCATCTTTCGTTGGCTTCCGCTTGGAGTCGAAGAGGAGGTCCCCGCTCCGAGATGGCACACCCGCACCGACAGCGCCGCGAGCGGTACCGCGACGCATGTCGTGGACCAAGCTGGGGCCGCCGGACGCCGGCCGGCCGACAGTAGGTCTCGGTATGGTGGTGCCGGTTCTCCTTGGCGGAGATCGACGTCAGGAAGCGTCGGGGAGCCGAGCACGCGTAGCGGCAGTGGCGCGACCGTCCGTGACCGGCGACGTCGATTCGGAGCGGAGTGCGGTACAAAGGACCATATGGACCCGACCGATATGGATCGACAGGCACCCGCAGATCGCCAGGCACCTAGTGGCCCACGCCCGTCCGCCGGCCCACGCCCGTCCGCCGGCCCACGCCCGTCCGCCGGCCCACGCCCGTCCGCCGGCCCACGCCCGTCCGCCGGCCCACGCCCGTCCGCCGGCCCACGCCCGTCCGCC
>JAJYGW010000031.1 GCA_021790615.1 Actinomycetes bacterium
TCGCGCTGGCAGGAGGTGGCGGCGCTGGCTCGAACGGCGCTCGACAGCGCGATCGTCCGGAGGGCGGTCGAGAGCCGGTTCTGGCGCGAGCTCTACGTGGGAGCGCCCATCGGCTCGGGCGTGATCGAGGGGTTCGTCGACCTCGTCTTCGAGGGGCCCGGGGGGCTCGAGGTCGTCGACTACAAGACCGACGGGGTGCGCAGCGACGAGGAGGTCGACCGGCTTGCCGCTCGTTACCGTCTACAGGGCGCCGCATACGCGGCGGCGGTGCGCGCGGCGACGGGGAGGCACGTCGGGCGCTGCACGTTCCTCTTCCTGCGCGGCGGCGTGGCGGTGGCGAGGCCCGTGGCCGACCTGGAGCGAGCGGTCGCCGAGGTCGAGTCGGCGATGAGATCCCGCACCTGAGGGGCTCCTGGCGCAGTCCTCGGCCGCCTTCGGTCCCGCGCAGCGCGTCGTCGACAAGACGCCTCCCGCAAGTGGCGCCAGGTGCTCTCGTCCCGTGCCCAACAGGTCAACCCGCACCTCCACCTGCTCGCCAAGGCCGCCGCCGGCTCCTGGTGGCGGCCACGACGCCGGCCGGACGCTCTCGCGACCGACTCCTGCGCCGCGATGTCAGAAGAAGGTCGTAAGGGAGTTCTCGCCCGTTTCCCAGGTCATTTTCAGGAACGCCGGTCAAAGTGTTGTTTCGAAAGCATTGCCGGCTCGGCGCGGGTGGTGTCTGTCGCGCCTGCCATCGGGACGGCCATCGGGTACGAAGGAGAGGAGACGGTCCGTGAGGATCCTGGTTCTAGGCGGCGACGGGTACCTGGGCTGGCCGGTGGCGCTGCACCTGTCGGGTCGCGGCCACGAGGTGGGCATCGTCGACAACTTCGCGCGCCGCCAGTACGACTTCGAGATGGGCGTCGACAGCCTCGTGCCGATCACGCACCTCCAGCACCGGGTCCGGGTGTGGGAGGAGGTCTCGGGGCTCCGGATCGCCGCGTACGTCGGCGACCTCACCGACGCGCCGTTCGTGCATCGGACGATCAAGGAGTTCGCGCCGGACGCCGTGGTGCACTTCGCCGAGCAGCGGTCCGCCCCGTACTCGATGATCGACCAGAACCACGCGGTCTACACGCAGGTGAACAACGTGGTGGGGACGCTCAACCTCCTCTACGCGATCGCCGACGTGGACCCGTCGATCCACCTCGTCAAGCTCGGGACCATGGGCGAGTACGGCACCCCGAACATCGACATCGAAGAGGGGTTCATCGAGATCACCCACCGGGGCCGGACCGACGTCCTGCCCTACCCCAAGCAGCCCGGCTCCTTCTACCACCTGTCCAAGGTGCACGACAGCCACAACATCTTGTTCGCCTGCCGGATCTGGGGCATCCGCTCGACCGATCTGAACCAGGGCATCGTCTATGGCCAGGAAACTCCGGAGACCGTCCTGCACCCGGACCTTGCCACCCGCTTCGACTACGACGGCGTCTTCGGCACCGTGTTGAACCGGTTCTGTGTCCAGGCGGTCGTCGGCCACCCGCTCACCGTCTACGGAAAGGGGGGTCAGACGCGCGGGATGCTCGACATCCGAGACACCCTCGCCTGCGTCGAGCTCGCCTGCCTGAACCCGCCGGAGCCCGGTGAGTACCGGGTGTTCAACCAGTTCACCGAGTCCTTCTCGGTGCTGCAGCTCGCCGAGATGGTCGTGGAGGCCCACCCGGGCAACGCCGAGATCGCCCACCTCGACGACCCGCGCGTGGAGAAGGAGGAGCACTACTACCGGGCGGCGCACACCAAGCTGCTCGACCTGGGCCTCGTGCCGCACCTGCTCAGCTCCCGGACGCTGTCGTCGCTCCTGTCGGTGGTGGAGCGCCACCGTGACCGGGTCGACCAGCGCGCGTTCCAGGCGACCGTCGAGTGGCGGAGCACCGCCAGCGTCCTGCCGACCTCTGGTGCGGCCGGTCACAGGGCTCTCGTGGAGGCCGAGCCCACCGAAGTCTGAGCCAGGGGCGGTCGCGAGCGTCACCGTCGGCCGACGTCGGCCTCTCGCCCCGCCTTCTCGAAGCGTGGAAGTAGCGTCACGCGCCGGTGGCTCCCATCGATCGACGCCGGCGCCGGCGCCACGTCCCGCGCGTGAGCGGCGCCGCCGTCGTGGCCGTGGTGGCGGGGGCACTGATATTGGCCGTCCTGGTGGGGGGGGCGCTCAAGGATCCCTCGCGTTCTGTCGTCTTCGAGCGTTCGAGCTACGCGTCCTACGGCGCTCAGGCTCGCCTCCTCGGCGGGGAGTCCAACCGGCTGGACGAGGAGTACCAAAAACTGCTCGCCTCGATGGCGGGCGACGACCGAATGACGCTCGAAGAGGCGCTCGACACACTCGTGCGGTCGACGGCTTCCCTTGCGCGGGCGGCGGACACAGCCGCCTCGCCGGCTCCCTCGGGTGGTGCAGGGTCTGACGTCTCGGCGGCGATGGCCGACCGCGCCGACGCGATGCGAGCCCTCAGAGCGGCCGTGGACGGGCTGCTCGGGATGGCGCCGCTGCCGGCCGTGGGCGCCGCCGACCTGTCGTCGCGCATATCGACGCCCCGGAGGATCTCGCCCGCAGGGGCTGCCGCGAAGCTGGTTCAGGTCGGGACGCTCCTCGAGCGAAGCGACCGGATGTACGCCGCCGGTCGACGCGCGTTGCGCGCGGGTCCGGGCCATGCGCGGCTCTCTTCATCGGTGTGGTCCGGCAGGACTGGGACGTGGACGTCCAGCACCGCGCGCTCGGTGGTCGACCTCCTCGGGAGGTCCCCCACGCTCGCCGCCGTCTACAGGGTCGAGCTCGTCGCACACGCCGTGGCGCTCACACCCGCGCCGGTACCCTCTTCCGCAGCGACCTCACCTTCTCCGGCCTCTTCTCCGGTGCTGATGCTCCCGC
>JAJYGW010000265.1 GCA_021790615.1 Actinomycetes bacterium
CGGGCGGGTGTGGGGCCGGACGTTGTCGGACCCGTGCGATAGGGTCAGTCTCGGTGAGCGGAGACGGGGCAGCCCGGCGCGTCCTCACGCTGCCGGAGCGCATGTCCGGCAGCGAGGACCGGCGCGCGCCGGGTGACCCGCCCCTCGGTCCGGTAGTGCTCTCCGCTGAGGAGCTGGCCGCGCGCGTCGTGGAGCTCGGTGCCGCGATCACGGCCGACTACGCGGGTCTGCGCCCGCTCCTGGTGGGTGTGCTGAAGGGGGCCTTCGTCCTGATGGCCGACCTCGTCCGGGCGATCGACCTCCCACTCGAGGTGGACTTCATGGCGGTCGCCTCCTACGGGGCCGCGACGAAGACCAGTGGCATCGTCCGGATCGTGAAGGACCTGGACCTGGACCTCTCCGGCCGCCACGTCCTGGTCGTGGAGGACATCGTCGACAGCGGTCTCACCCTCTCCTACCTGCGGCGGAACCTCGAGGCGCGAAAGCCCGCCTCGCTCGAGGTGTGTGCCCTCCTGGTCAAGGAGGGCCTACAGCGGGTGCCGCTCGGGCTCCGCTACGTCGGCTTCACCATCCCCGCGTCGTTCGTCGTCGGGTACGGCCTCGATGTCGGTGAGCGCTATCGCAACCTCCCCGATCTCCGCCAGCTCGAGGTTGGTGAGGTGGTAGCGCCGTGACGTCTGCTCGAAGGTCACCCGCTCCCCGCAAGCGAGTTGCCGTCGGTCGAGCAGCTCGTCGTGCGGAGCCAGCCAAGGCCTCCCGCGCGGGGGGCCCCTCGCTGGCTCGTTCCACCGGGAGGGCGGTGTCCCCCACGCGACTGGTGACCGTCCCCACGCGGCCAGCCGGGACCCGTACGCAGCGAAGCGCTACCCGGCAGAGGCGCGAGGCTCGGCGCCGGGGCCGGCGGGTTGTCCTCTGCACCGGGCTCGTGCTGGGTGCCGGTCTCGTCGCGTCGCTCACCGGCCGGCTCCCGGTCGGCCTCGAGGCGTTCGCCCCCTTCACGGTGCTGGTCGGGCTCGGCGCCTGGCTCGTCGCGACGTCGGGTCGTGCGAGGCCCGACCGGGCGGCCGCCCGTCGGTGTCGCGGCGGACGGCGCCTCGAGCGGGACTCACCGGCTCGGCGGCGCGTGCCGTCGGTGCGCTTTGCCGACGTCGGCGGGCTCGACGGGGTGCTCGAAGAGCTGGAGGAGGTGCGGCTGTTCCTGCGCGCGCCGGAGCGCTTCGCCGTGCTCGGAGCCCAGCCGCCGCGTGGGACGCTCTTCACTGGTCCGCCGGGGAGTGGCAAGACGCTCCTCGCCCGGGCGCTCGCTGGCGAGGCGCGCCGACCACTGCTCGAGCTGCGTCCGGCGGAGTTGAGCCACCTGAGCGGTGTGGCGGGTGCGGCGAGGGTGCGGGGGGTGTTTCGCGAGGCGCGTGTCCACGCGCCGGCCGTCGTCCTCCTCGACGGCCTCGACGAGCTCGGGGCCCCCGGTGCGGAGGGCGGGACAGGGCTGGCCGGAGAGGGTCGAGACCGGGTGCTCGCCCAGCTCGTCGAGGAGCTCACGGACCTCGACCCCCTGACGCCGGTCGTGGTCCTCGGCACCGCGACCCGACCAGAGCTGGTCGATCCCCTCCTCCTCCGAGCGGGTCGGCTGGAGCGAGTCATGCCCCTCGAGCGGCCGGATCTGGCCGGTCGAGTGGCGATTCTCGGGGTGCAGCTCCGGCGCGTCCCGACCGCCCAGGACGTCGACCTGACCCGCCTGGCACGCCGGACGCAGGGCTTCACCGGTGGCGACCTGGCGAGCGTCTCGCGAGAGGCGACCTTGCTCGCCCTCCGGGCCTCCGAGCCCGTGGTGCGCTGGGCACACGTCGACGAGGCGGTCGAGCGGGCCCTCGCCGGGCCGGCCCGGCGCGGCCGGGCGCTCGGCGAGGCGGACCGCTGGGTTGTCGCCTACCACGAAGCGGGACACGCCCTGGCGGGCCACCTACTCGAGCACGCCGATCCCGTCGAGCGGGTCTCGATCCTCGCCCGGGGCCGTTCCCTCGGCCGAACGCTCTCGCTGCCGGCCAACGAGCGTGTGATCGTGACGGAGGAACAGCTGCTCGATCAGCTCGTCGTCCTGCTGGCCGGCCGGAGCGCGGAGGAGCTCGTGCTGGGACAGCTCACCACCGGCGCCGCGGACGACATCGAACGTGCGACGGAGATCGCTCGCTCCATGGTCGCGGAGCTCGGGATGAGTGCGCGGATCGGCCTGCGCAACGCCCGTCCCGAGCGGCGGCCGACGGTGCTCCAGAACCAGGTCGATGCCGAGGTGCAGCGGCTGCTCTCGGCTGCGCACCTCCGGGCGAGGGTGCTCCTCTCGGAGCGCCACGACGACCTCGATCGCCTTGCCTCAGCCCTCGTCGCATGGGAGACCCTCGATGCCGAGGAGCTGGAGAGCCTGGTCGGGCCACGGCCTTCGCGCGCACCCCTCCGGGCGGTGCCGGACGTGGTCTGGGCCGAGCGGGTGAGGGCCGGAGCATGAGCGCCACGTTGGGTCGTTCCTGATGCCGGTCGACATCGCGCGCCTCGAGGCTGCAGTGCGGGAGCTCCTTGTCGCCGCGGGCGAAGACCCCCAGCGCGACGGGCTGCTCGAGACCCCTCGGCGTGTCGCTGCGCTCTACGCCGAGCTCTTCGCGGGTATCGGCGAGGATCCCGGCGAGCACCTCGCGGTCCGCTTCGCGGAGAGTCACAGCGAGATGGTGATGGTGCGGGACATCTCGTTCGCATCGCTCTGCGAGCACCATCTCATCCCCTTCGTCGGCCAGGCCCACCTCGCCTACATCCCGAACGAGGACGGGCGGATCACGGGTCTCTCGAAGCTCGCACGGGTGGTCGAAGGCTTTGCCCGTCGCCCGCAGGTCCAGGAGCGGATGACCACGCAG
>JAJYGW010000163.1 GCA_021790615.1 Actinomycetes bacterium
TGCGGGCCGCCACCGACGCCGGGTACACCGCCGTGCGCCGCTTCCGAGGCCGACGGCCCGTCGACACCGAGCTCGCGGGGGTGCCGGAGTGACCTCGCCTCTCGACCTCGCCTATCGCAACACCTCGCTCGACCCGGGCGCCCGGCGTCACCTCGACCGGCTGATGGCGAGCTGGAACCTGTTGGCGGATCTCTGTTTCTCGGACCTCTTGCTGTACGTACCGTTCGATCCCTTGGCGCTCGCCCTTCCCGACGGTGACGACCAGCGCGTGGTGGTGCTCGGCCAGGTGCGTCCCACGACGAGCCAGACGTTGTTCGAGATCGACCTCGTGGGCGAGGTCGTGGCGAGCAGGGAGCTGCCCCTCGTGATGGAGGCGCTCCGGACAGGGGCCATCAGCGTCGGCGAGCAGCGCAACGACAGCGGCGAGGGGCACCTCCGCCTCGAGTGCATCCCCGTGCGCTATTCGGCTCAGGTGCTCGGGGTGATGGCGCGCGTCTGGTCCCCGGGCATCGCGCGGCGCCGAGGTGCGCTCGAGCGCGTCTATCTCGACCTGTTCGAGCGGCTGTCGGCGATGGTGACCGACGGGATCTTCCCGTTCGCGGATGACGAGCTCCCGGCCGAGCACTCGCCGAGAGTCGGCGACGGCGTGATGGTCCTCGACGAGCGTGGCCGGATCACCTTCGCCTCGCCGAACGCTGTATCGGCATTGCACCGCATCGGCATCATGAGCGCCATCAACGGCTCCACGTTCCACGCGCTGGGGCTCGACACGACGATCGCCCAGGATTCGTTCGCCACCCGGCTCCCGGTCGTCGAGGAGATCGAACGACGGTCGGAGGTGACCCTGCTGCTGCGCTGCATCCCGTTGCTGGCCCGGGGAGAGGTCACCGGCGCGATGGTGCTCCTGCGTGACGTGACCGACGTACGGCGCCGGGACCGCTTGCTCCTCACGAAGGACGCCACGATCCGCGAGGTCCATCACAGGGTCAAGAACAACCTGCAGACGATCTCGTCCCTGCTCCGGCTGCAGGCACGCCGCATCGAAGCCGCGGCGGCCCGCACTGCTCTCGCGGAGGCTGAGCGGCGCATCCGCGCCATCGCAGTCGTGCACGAGATCCTCTCCCGCGAAGCAGGGGATCAGGTCCCCTTCGACGAGATCGTCCACGCCCTCGTTCGCATGGCTCAGGAGGCGAACGTCGGGCCGCGTGACGTCGCCGTCCGGGTCGAAGGTGAGCTCGGCGACATCCCGGCCGACATGGCGACGCCGCTGTCGGTGGTGATCGCGGAGTTGCTGCAGAACGCGATCGAGCACGCGTTCTCGAGTGCAGATGCTCACGACGAGCCCGCTGCCGGCAAGGCCTCGTCATCCGCACCGGAGCCGCCCCGCATCGACCTCACGTTCCATCACGACCCGACGGGGTGTGAGGTGATCGTGCGCGACAACGGCGTCGGTCTTCCCCTCGATTTCGACATCGAGCAGACGAGGAGCCTCGGGCTCTCGATCGTCCGTGACCTCGTTCGGACCCAACTTGATGGCAGTATCAGCATGACCACCGATGGCGGCACGCTCGTACGCCTCGACGTGCCGTTCCGCCGAGGCGAGCGAGCCGACCAGCGGATGGGTTGAAGCACCGCAACGGGACTTCGGAAGCGAGCGGAAGCTGTATGAGCGAGATCTCTGCAAGATCGCCGGAGGCAGCGGCGTCAGAGTCGTCGATGGCCTTGGTCGAGCTGGCGCCTCCGCTGGCGCCTCCGCTGGCGGCCGAGGAGCGGGCGCCGGAGCTGGCGCCCCGGGAGCTGGCGCCCGAGCAGCCGGGAGCCCCGGAGCTGGCGCCATCTCATGTGGCGTCGGAGCGCGAGCTCGGTGTGCTCGTCTTCGCCCGCCGACTCAGCTTCGAGGAGCTCTACACGTCGTCATACCAGTCCCTCGTGAGGCTGGCGTTCGTGCTGACGGGCTCTGTCGAGATCGCAGAGGACCTGGTGCAGGACTGTTTCGTCAGGCTCCATGGCCACTACGAGAAGCTCGAGACGCCGGAGCGCTATGCGCGTCAGGCCGTGGTCAACGCGTGCCGATCCCACTTCCGCAGGCTCGGGCGCGAGCGCGACCGCCGGCCGCTCCTCTACGTCGTCGACGGTGACGGGCAGGCCGGGATCGGCGGGGCGAGCGCCGGTGAGCTGCACGACGTCCTGCTCGAGTTGCCCTACCGGCAGCGAGTCGCCATCGTGCTCCGCTACTACGCCGACCAGTCGGAGGTGGAGATCGCCGAGGTGCTCGGCTGCCGGCCCGGGACGGTCGGGTCGCTGATCCACCGTGGCCTGGAGCGGCTTCGGGGGGTCCTCGAACCATGAGACGCGAGACAGGGCGTCGGAGCTGGCATCGGTTGCCCTTCTTGCAGGGGCCACCTCACCACTCCGATATCGAGGCGAACCTGCGGCGAGCACTAGCCGCGCGGGCATCCGCCGTTCGTTCGGAGCCGGACCTTGCCGATCTGCAGCGGCGGCTCGTGGAAGCCGCAGGGCCCGCAGGGTCGTCGATCGAGGGCGCCCGGCCGATCGAGCCACACCCGTCGAGCCCGTCCCGGCACCGACCGGGCTTCCGGCTCGCCGCCGCGGCCGCGGCTGTGGCAGCCGCCGCCGCCGGCGTCTCGTTCGGCTCGCTCGTCGCGCCGGTTCGCACGCAGCACGCTCTGCTCTCGTCGGATGGTGGAGATCAGGGAGGCGCCTTGCCGGCTGGGCCGGCACCGTCGGCCGCGACTTCGAGTCGCTCGAACGACCGGACGCCGCTCAGCTTCGGGCCGCTCGGTGGGATCGCGCAGAGCTCCCGCATCTCGTCGTTCACATGGCTCGCCGACGGCCCGTCCATCGAGACGGCGGGCCCACGAGGCGTGAGGCTCA
>JAJYGW010000323.1 GCA_021790615.1 Actinomycetes bacterium
GCGTCGGTGGGGCATGTCCGCCTCCACCTCTTCGGGCACGAGCTCGGCCTTCACCCGGTCGAGCGTGTGGAACGTGGACACGAGCGGGAGGTCCAGCTCGTGCTTGATCGCGTGACCCGAGAGGCCCGAGAGCCAGTAGTTCGCGTGCACCGCCTCGAAGGGCCCCGCGTCCTGGTCGACGAGCGGCAGGCCGGCGTCGCCGGCCATCAGCTCGAGCACCCGCCCGGTGAACTCGTCCACGACGTCGGGGAGCGCCTCCTTGGTGAGCGGAGCCTCAGGGCCTGCCCGGACGTGGTGGACGCGAAACCCCGGCTCGACGTCCACCGCCAGGGGAAGGTCCCGGTCGTAGCTGCGGGTGAACACGTCGCAGCAGACGCCCGTCCGTGCGAGCGCCGTCGCGAGCTCGCGGACGTAGACGTTCATGCCGCCGCCGTCGCCCGTCCCCGGTTGGGCGAGGGGGGAGGTGTGGAAGGAGAGCATCGCGAGACGGCGCATGCCCGGATGAGCCTAGCGGCCACCCCCCGCGGGCCCTCCTGGCGGGCTCGGGCGCTCGCCCGTCGGGCCGGAGCCGCCGTCGTCGGCGTCGCGGCCGTGGCAGAACGACCGGTAGATCTCCACCAGCGCCTGCTTCTGGCTCTCCGCGAGATGCGGGTCGGCGCGGATGTGGGCGACCAGGTCCGTGTCGTCGCCGGGCGGGTCGAGGATGCCGGCCTGCACGTAGAGGGTCTCGGCGGAGATCCGCAGCGCCTTCGCGATCTGGTGGAGGATGTCCGCCGACGGGCGGCGGAGCCCGCGTTCGATCTGGCTCAAGTACGGGTTGGAGACGCCCGCGAGCTCCGACAGCCGCCGCAGCGACAAGCGGGCGCCAGCGCGCTGCTCCCGGATGAACGATCCCAGGTCGCGCCAGCGGTCGACGGGGTCCCGTGCCATCGTTCGAGCGTACTGGGGGGCACGCTCAGGGGCCGGGGTGCCCACCGTTCGTGGCGCTCCCGGAAGGCGGCGTCCGCTTCACGGGGCCGGCCCGGCCGCGGGGGGCGTAGCGATAGCAGGCACGTCCCCACACGTCGAGCCGGTCGACGGGCCCGAAGCTCCTGCTGTCGGTGCTCTCGGCGGCATTGTCGCCGATGACGGTCACCCACACCTCGCCGGCGGCGCGGACGCGCTTCACGAGAAGGCGGCCCGGCTCGCGTGGATCGCTGAGCGCGACGACGTCGCCGGGCCAGAGCGGCCACCACCGCGGCAGCCGCACGACGAGCAGCCGGTCACCGGGGTCGAAGGCCGGCATCATGCTCCGCCCCTCGACCACGACCCGGCGCGTGCCGAGCCGGACGCCGACCACCGCCGCCGCGACGAGCCCGAGCGCGCCCACCACGGTCGACCCGACCACTCCCGCCACGAAGAGGGTGGCGAGCCGCCGGACGAGCCGCCGGACGAGCCGCCGGGCTCGAAGCCGGACTGCCCGGCGCACGGGTCGGGCGGGGCGGGGCATCGAGCACACCCCGCCGTCGTCACACCGGCGCTCGCCGCCTCGGCGGCGCCGGCGACGTCGGCTGCGCCGGCCATGGGGCCGGCTCGATAGTGTGCACGCAACGGACATCCCCCCACTGTGCACGACAGGCCACCCCCGTGCCGGACGAAAAGGAGCCCCCCATGCGCATGCTCGACCGAGTGCTGACCGCCGTCGATCGGATCCGTCCCCCTGCCGTCGCCCACGCGCACTGCGACCTTCCTTGCGGGGTCTACGACCCCGCGCAGGCACGCATCGAGGCAGAGTCGGTCAAGTCGATCCAGGAGAAGTTCAACGCGTCCAGCGACGAGCAGTTCAAAGAGCGCGCCATCCAGATCAAGGAGCAGAGGGCCGAGCTGGTGAAGCACCACCTGTGGGTGCTGTGGACCGACTACTTCAAGCCCGAGCACCTCGAGAAGTACCCGCAGCTCCACGAGCTCTTCTGGGCGGCGACCAAGACCGCCGGCGAGTCCAAGAAGACGACCGACGTCGCGGTCGGCCAGCGCCTGCTCGACCAGATCGCCGAGATCACAAAGATCTTCTGGGAGACGAAGAAGGCCTGATCCCGCCGTCGCCCAACCTGGCGCCGTCGGCGACGCCGAGGGACACGGACGAGCCGCGTACCACCCCGAGGACCAGCTTGCGTCGGGACTCGCGCACCGTGCTGAGCAGTCGGGGCGGCTCATCGGCCTCGACCTCGTGCTCGACCAGCCGGTGCCCGTCGCTGCGGACGAGGTGCATGAGCACCTCGCCGGCGTGCGGAGCCTCGAGCCCCTTCGCGACGGTGTGCCCCGTGAGGTCGTCGGGGGAGAGGACCTGGAGGACCTCCAGGTCCTTCAGCGCCGGGATGAGACGGCTCGAGCTCACCAGCGCGGTGACGGGCACGGCCGGGGCCTCCTGGCGCACCATCACTGCGGTGACGAGGACGTCCCCGTCGCTCTCTGCGGCGATGAGGACCCTCGACGCCCCTTCGGGGCGCCCGCGAGCCAGCACGCTCTCGGAGGTGGGGTCTCCCTTGATCAGGTGGACCTGGTGCGGCACGGTGGACGGGTCGACGTCCGCGACGAGGACGACGGCGTCACCCGCGTGCTCGAGCTCCTTCAGCACGATCGGGATCGCGGGATGCATCCCGAGGACGAGGACGTACGAACCTTCCGGGAACCTCGCTCCGATGTCCAAGAGCCTTCTCACTCCTCTCGTCACCGCCGACCCCGTGATGACGGCGAACGCCCCTGCGAGCAACGGGATCGTCGTCAGCATGACGAGAGAAGCGACGATCCGTCCCGAGGCGTTCCTCGGGGTCACGTCTCCATAACCTACGGTCGTCGCCGTGGCGATCGCCCAGTACCAGCCCGTCGTCACCGGCAGGTGCTGCGTCGCGGCGAAC
>JAJYGW010000184.1:0-7581 GCA_021790615.1 Actinomycetes bacterium
CTCGGCCGCCGGCCGTCGGGTGCCGCCCTCATGACGCCACCGGCAGCTCAGCTGGCTGCGACGGAGAGCCGTCGGCGTCGAGCATCCACTCGAGAGGGCGCCAGGGCACCGGCGTGAAGCTGGTCGGTCGCCCGCGCCCGACGCCGTAGACATCGAGCCCGGCCCGTCCGAAGGCATCGGGGTCGAGCACGTTGACCGCGTCGAGGACCACGTGACCTGTCATGACCGAGCGCAGCCGCTCGGGGTCGAGCTCACGGTAGGCGGCCCAACCGGTCGCAACGACGAGCGCGTCGGCCGCCTGAGCGACCTCATAGGGGTCCTCCGCCTGTTCCACGACGTCGCCGCTCACCCGGGCGAGCGGGTCGCTCGCGACGAGGACGGCTCCTCGCTCCGACAGCTCTTTGATCAGGCGCAGCGCCGGCGAGAAACGAGTGTCTCCGGTTCCGGCCTTGAAGGCGAGGCCGAGAACCCCGATCCTGCGCCCCGCGAGTGAGCCGAGGAGCGCCTCGAGCTTGTCGACCATCGCCGAGCCGGCGTTCCGGTTCACCACCTGAGCGGCGCGGGCGAGAGGCGCCGGCTGCCCGACGGAGTCGGACACAGCGATGAAACCGGACAGGTCCTTCGGCAGGCATGAGCCTCCGAAACCCGGCCCGGGCGACAGGAAGTCCCCGCCGATGCGGTTGTCGAGGCCGACGCCCGTCAGGACCTTGTGGGACTCGGCCCCGAGGGACTCGCTCAGAGCGGCGACCTCGTTGGCGAAGGAGATCTTCAGCGCGAGGAAGGTGTTGGCGGCGTACTTGACCAGCTCGGCGCTCCTCCGGTCACAGTGAAGCGTCGGCCACGTGCTCGGGTACAGCCCGGAGACGCGCTCTCTTGTCGTGGGATCGTCGGCGCCGATCACGACGCGGTCCGGGTTGAAGAAGTCGAAGAGAGCCTCTCCTTCGCGGAGGAACTCCGGGTTGGAGGCGACACTCACGGCCACGCCCTCGGGCGCGTGGCCACCCGCCAGCAGTTCGAGCGCCTCGCACGAGCCCGGGGGGACCGTGCTCTTCACGACGAGGACGAGATCGGAGATCGCGGCCCGGGTCACCTGGATGGCTGCGTTTCCGAGCTGTCTCAGGTCCGGGTCGCCATCTGGCCGCGGCGGGGTGCCGACGCAGAGGAGGGCGATGCCGGCACCCGCCACGGCTTCGGCCACCTCGCCGGTGAAGCGGAGCCGTCCGGCCGCCATGTGAGTCCGGACGAGCTCGTCGAGGCCCGGTTCGTGAATCGGGATGCCGCCGGCCTGCAGGGTCGCGAGGCGAGCCGGGTCGGCTTCCAGGCAGGCGACGTCATGGCCGAGCTCGGCGAGACCGGCCGCCGCGGTGAGGCCGACGTACCCGGCTCCCACGACGCAGACGCGCTGGGTCACTACGGCACCCGGAGCGTCTTTGCTGTCGTCGGTGTTGTGGAAGGTGGTCATGTCTCTCCTTGTGGTGACGATGTCGCCTAGCCCCCGGAGGGGACGAGGGCCGGGGTGGTGTCTCTTCCTTGCTGCAGCCGGTCGAGCCGCCAGTACAAGCGGCGGCCGGTCAAGAGCTGCAGGTGGGTTCCGGACTCGCTGATGCGCCCGTGGTGCAGGACGGCGATCTGGTCGGCGCTGCGCAGGCCGGCAAGCTGGTGGCTCACGATGATCGTGGTGCGCCCTTCTGCGACCCGCTCCAGCGCGGTGAGCAGAACGGACTCGAGCTCCGCGTCGAGCCCGACGGTCGGCTCGTCGAGCAACAGCACGGGGGCGTTGCGAGCCATCGCCCGCGCCACGGCCACGCACTGGCGCTGCCCACCCGAGAGCGTCGACCCGCGCTCGCCGACGAGAGTGTCGTAGCCCTTCGGGAAGGCTTCGAGGACGTCGCCGAGCCCGGCGGAGCGTGCGGCCCGGATGGCGGCCGCGCGATCTCCTCGGGCGAGGCTCCCGCCGGACGGAGGCCCGTACACGATGTTCTCCCAGACCGTCGCACGAAACAGGTACGGCTCCTGGGGCACGAAGGCGATCTGCCGCCGGAGGTCGGCGAGCCCGAGATCGCGCAGGTCGACTCCGTCCAGGCGGACGGTGCCCGATGTGGGGTCGAGGAACCGCGGGATCATCCGCAGCACCGTGCTCTTGCCCGAACCGGTCAGCCCGACGAGCGCGAGGCGCGTCCCGGCCGGGATCTCGAGGTCGACGCCGTCGAGCACCGGCCGTCCCTCCTGGTACTCGAACCCGATGCCGCTCAGCTCGATCGAGCCCCTGGCACGCGCCATCGGGCGGGGGTTCGGGGCCTCCGGCACTTCCTCGTGGGTGTCGAGGATCTCGACCAGCCTCTCGGTGGCGGCATGGGCGATGGAGACGACGCCGGCGAGCTTGGAGAGCTGGCGGACCGGGCTGAACATGCCCCGTAGGTAGGCCATGAACACGATCAGCTCGCCCGGGCTGACGTGACCGCTCGTGACGGCGCGCACCCCGAAGAAGAGCACGATCGCCGTGGACGCGGTCATCGCCATCGTGACGAGCGGCGTGAACTCGGACTGGGCCACGATGGCGCGCCGATTGTGCTCGAGACCCGCACCGGTCGTTTCCGCGTACCGCTCCGCCTCGAAGTCCTCTGCCCCGAAGGCCTGCACGACGGTCATCGACGTGAGGACCTCCTGCGCGACCGCACCCGCCTGCCCATCGGCGCGTCGAGCCTGCCGCTGCAGCGCCTTGATTCGCCTCAGGTAGTAGCGGCTCGTCCACCACAACAACGGGACGAGCGCCATCGCGAGGAGGGCGTAGCGCCAGTCGACGAGCAGCATGATGGCCACCATCCCGATGAGGGTGAGGGCGTTGCCGACGAGCGTCGGCACCGCGTTCACCATGGCGCTCTGCACCGCCTGGACGTCCCCGCCGAGGCGGGCGAGCAGGTCACCGGTCTGGCGGCGCTGGTGGAAGCTCGGTGCCTGCGCTGCGATGTGGCGGAACAGCTGAGAGCGGATGCCGAAGACCACCCGCTGGCCGGCGGTCGCGACGAGACGGTTCGAGAGGTAGTCAGCGCCGGCCAACAGGCCCGCGATGGCAAGCATCGCAACCGTGAGCCACACGAGCAGGCTGCCCCGTGCGGTCGGCAGGAACGAGAGCGCGTGCGGCAGGGAGCGATGGCCGATCACCGAGTCGAAGATGAAGCTGATCGGCCATGGCGCCGCCAGCTCCATCAGCGCCGCGAACACGCTGACCGCCAGTCCGCCCGCGAGCATGGCGCGCACCGGCCTCAGGTGATGACGGAAGCGCTTCACGGCGCCACCGCGGCGAGGGCCGCAACCGCGGATGGCCTCTCCGGGCCGTCCTCGAGGAACAAGGGCGCTATCGCCCGCACGCACTCGCTCCGCTCGAGCGAGGTCTTCACGTGCCGGCGTGCCGCCCGCCCGAGCCGCAGGCGCAGCTCCGGGCTCCCGGCGAGACGTTCGAGCGCGCCGGCGAGCGCCATCGGATCACCCGGGGGCACGAGGACACCGCACCCGGGCGGCACTGCCTCGCGGATCCCGGCTATGTCGCTCGCGACGACTGCAAGCCCGCTGGCCATGGCCTCGAGGAGGGAGTTCGGGGTCCCGTCGCGGTCGCCGTTCGGGAGCACCACGCTCGCCTGCACGAACACCTCCGCCTCGGTGTAGCTGTCGGCGATCTGCTGGTGAGTCCTGGCGCCGAGCAGCACGAGCCGCTCCGCCACGTCGAGCTCACCCGCCATCTCCTGGAGCGCGGTGCGGTCCGGGCCGTCCCCGATCACCGAGCAGGAGACCGGGCAGCCACGCCGCTCGAGCGCTGCGAGCGACTCGAGCAGCACCGGGTACCCCTTCTTCGCCACGAGGCGGCCGACGGCGAGGACCTTCAAGGGGGCGCCGGCCGTCGCGCTGACGTGAGTCGCGCCTCGTCGACCGCGCGCCCGAAAGCGAGCGGTGTCGACGCCGTGAGGAGCGACGATGACCTTGCTCCGGCCGCTCCCGGCGAGGCTGGTCATCGCGCTCGCCGCCTGGCCCGAGCACGTGAGGACGAACGTCGCCTCCCTCGCCTTCTGTGCCAGGGTGTCGGGCTCCGACACGTAGAGATCCTTCGCATGGGCCGCGAAGCTGTACGGGATCCCGGTCAGCAAGTACGCGACCTGCGCCAGCGTGGCTGGGCCGTGAGCGAACGCCGCATGGATGTGCCGCGCCCCGTCGGCCTCCAGGCGGAGCGCAAGGCGACCCCCTTCGGCGAAGGTCGAGAGGGCCGACAGCTGCCGCTCTTGGCGGAGGAAGCGGGAGAGAGCACGGGCATAGCGCGCCGGGGACCGGGCGAGCAGTCGGGCGTGAGCGCGCAGCGTGGCCGCCGCCGTCACCGTGCGACCGATCGCGCCGCCGCGGCGCAGGTACACGATCGGGCTCTTCACCTTCGCGACGTCGGGCTGGACGATCGCCTCGCCGGGATCGGCGACCGAGTACAGCCGGAGGGGCACGCCCGCGGCCTCGAGCCCGAGGATCTCGTCGAGGATGAACGTCTCCGAGAGCCTCGGGAAGCGTTTCGTCAGGTACGCGACCGTGGTGCTCACAGCCGGACCGCCACCTGCTCGAGAGCTGGCGTGCTGCCCACCCGGCGCTGCGCGCCCTCGCGGCTCGATCGCGCCTCCGCCTCGACGACCTCGTCGAGGCGGTCGAGGCCACCGAGGTCGATCCGGCAGGGACCGCGGCGGGCACCCGCAGCAAGGGCCGCGGCGACGCCAGCGCGAAGACGGCTCTCGAGCGCCGCGCCCGCTGGCACGACCGAGACGGCGCCACGCCGCTCGAACAGCTCGGCGCGGATCGCCTGCTCCCGCCGCGGGTGCGTGCGCGGGACCACAACGGTCGGTACTCCGCTCGAGACGAGCTCGCAGAGCGTGTTGTAGCCACCCATCGTGACGACGGCGCCAGCTCGTGCTATCGAGTCGCTCAGGTCGTCCACGAACTCGACCAGGGTCGCCCGCCCGACGCGACGCGCCTGGCGCTCGAGCGCGGCACGGTCGGTCGCGCTCATGAGGGGCCCTGTGACGACGCGGCTCGGCACGCCGAGGGAGGCGCTCGCTGCCAACGTGGCCGAGAGCACCTCGATGCCGTCGCCACCCCCGCCCGCGGTGCCGAGCACGTAGCCGGCGGAGGTGGCGGAGGTGGCGGACGGCACTTGGCCCTTGGCCGGGCGACAGATGTACCCGGCATAGGTGACCTGCGACGAGACCGCCTCGCTCAAGCCGTAGGCCTCCACGACGTCGAAGAGGTCCTCGCTGCCGTAGACGACGATGCGGTCGAAGGCCGAGGCGAGGGTGCGGTACACGTCCTGGTCCGCCCATGTCGCGCGCACTCTCATCGGATCGTCGAGCACGTCTCGAAGGCCGAGCACGATCCGAGTGGCCGGCGAGGAGCGCCGGAGCGCATCGAAGACGGGCAGCAGCTCGCCCTTCATCCCTTGAGGGGCGTGGTCGACGAGGAAGACGTCCGGTCGGAGCCGAGTTGCAGCGTCGACCATCACTGCGCTCCGCGCCCGGCGGACGAGATCGATGTCGAAACGCTCGTCGCGCGGCCGGTACCGCTCCGCCCCCACCTTCACCACCGCCGGAAGCCCGACCACGGTCAGACCGCGTGGCATCGGAAAGCGTTCGGCCACGGGCGACCCGGTCATCAGCACCACCTGGAGCCCGGCACGGCTCTCGAGCAACCTCTGTGCGATGGCGAGGTTCCGCCGGAGGTGACCGAGGCCGAAGGTGTCGTGCGAGTAGAGCAGGACCCGGCGCAGAGCGGTCGGCGACGTGGTCATGCCGTCCTCCACTCGGCGAGCCGGCGCTGGCGGAGCCAGGCGACCTCGGCCGCATACCCCTCGGCGAACCCGACCGCCGGCCGGAAGCCGAGCAGCTCGTGCGCCCGTTCGAGGACGGCGCCGGTGTGGCGGGCGTCGCCGCGGGCAAAGGGCTCCGTGGAGATTCTCAGCGCGGTCCCGGTGAGACCCGAGAGCAGGTCGAGCACTTCGACGAGCGTGACGCGCGATCCACCGCCCACGTTGATCGCCATGCCCGCGGCGGAGGCCCCGGCCGCGAGGTACGTCGCCTCGACGACGTCGTCCACGTAGGTGAAGTCGCGGCTCTGGCTGCCGTCGCCGAACAGGTGGATCGTCCGGCCCGCGAGGGCTGCTTCGGCGAAGCGCCTGAGCCCCATGTCGGGACGCTGGTCCGGGCCGTAGACGGTGAAGTAGCGCAGGGCGACGGTCTCGAGCTCTCGTCCCGAGGCCTCGAGGCAGAGACGCTCCGCAGCGAGCTTCGTCTCGCCGTAGGGCGAGATCGGCCCGGTCGGCCCGTCCTCGGAGAAGGGGAGCGGTGCATCGCCGTAGACCGAGGACGACGAGGCGTGCACGAGGCGTCGCACCGACGGCGCCCTCGAGGAGGCCTCGAGCAACTGCTCGGTGGCTTCCACGTTGTCGTGGTGGTACTTGGAGGTGATGGAGAAGCTGTCCCGCACTCCCGCACGACCGGCGAGGTGGAACACGACGTCCACACCGTCGAGGTATCTCGCGAGGTCGACCCGCGTCAGGTCACCGGCCACGTGCCGGTAACGGGAGTGCCGGGCGAGAGCCCCGGCGCGGGTGATCTTCTCGGTCGGATCGTAGGAGTCTGTGAAGGCATCCACCCCGACGACCCGCCAGCCGTCGTCCAGCAACCTGTGGGCGAGGCGGGAGCCTATGAAGCCGGCCGCCCCGGTGACCATGCACGTTCGTCTCATTTCCATCTCCTCGTGGAGCCGTCGTCCGCTTTGTGAATGCATCAGAACGGATCGGTGTGTGGGCACCGTCGAGGAGATGTGGAGACCATGTGGAGCTTTCCCGTTGGCCAGGCGGCCGTTACGACGAGCCCTCGTACACTTCCTCGGTGGCCGCCTCTCCAACCGCCGATCGCGCGCCGGCAACGGGCCTTCGCGATGTCGTCCCGGCCGTCGTGGCCTCGACCGCGGTAGCGCTGCCGTCGTTCCTCATCGGCGCCCTGGCAGTGCAGATCAGGGGTCAGGTGCGCTTCAGCGTGGCGATCCTCGGGGTCATCGTGGCCTGCTACCAGCTCGCGGCGGCCAGCGCGTCCCTCCCCTCCACCAGGCTGGTGCGGCGCGTCGGGGTCCTGCGGGTGCTGCGGGTGGCGCCCCTCGTCGCTGCGCTCGTGCTCATGGTCATCGCCGGGCTCGTCACGAGCTGGGTCGCCCTCGCCGCCATGATGGTGGTCGCCGGCGCCGCCAGTGGTGCCGCTCAGCCGTCGGCCAACCTCCTGCTCGCCCGGCGCGTCCACATCCGGAGCCAGGGGCTGGCCTTCGGGATCAAGCAGTCGGCGATACCCCTTGCCGGCCTGCTCTCGGGCCTGGCCGTCCCGGCCATCGCTCTCACCCTCGGCTGGCGCTGGGCGTTCTGGTTGGCGG
This sequence comes from Actinomycetes bacterium, assembly GCA_021790615.1. Next base: position 7,444 of record JAJYGW010000184.1, read on the forward strand.
CCGTGCTCGCCGTCGCAGCAGCGCTCGTCGTACCCACGAAGGGCAGCGTGGAGCCTGACGCCGAGCGGGGCACGGGTGGACCCGAGGACTCCTACGAGGCGCGCGCACCCCTCGTCGTCCTCGCCATCGGCTTCTTCT
>JAJYGW010000184.1:7591-13892 GCA_021790615.1 Actinomycetes bacterium
GGGTTCGGGGTGGCGCTCGCGGCCGCGTCGTCGCTCGGTGCCTTCCTCGTTCCGGCCGGAGTGGCGGCGGGACTCGGACGGGGGACAGCAGGCCTCGTGGCGGCGCTCGGGGCCGCCACGGCTCTCGCGGTGAGGGTGCTCGCCGGATTCCAGGCGGACCGCCGCGGCCGCGCGCACTTCCCTGTCGTGGCAATGCTGATCGGCATCGGCGCTGTCGGTTTCGCTCTGCTCGCGGTTGGCTCGGGGCTGCACTCGCCGGCCGTCTTCGTCCCGGGGGCGGTTCTCGCCTACGGAGTCGGATGGGGTTGGAACGGGTTGTTCAACTTCGCGGTCGTCCGCACCCATGCTGCTGCCCCGGCGCGGGCGACGGCGACCACCCAGACCGGCGGCCGGCTCGGGAACGTCGTGGGGCCACTGCTGCTCGGCGTGCTCGCGAGCAGTCTCGGCTACCAGGTGGCCTGGGCCGTGGCCGTGGGCGAGGCGCTTCTCGGAGCGGCCTTGATCCTGCTCGGCAGGAAGCTCCTTCGAGCCGCGCTCGCCGGCACCGTGCTGAGCGCGGCCTCGCGGGTCGACGCTCAGGTTCCCGGGTAGAGCGGGCGCTCACCGCCCGGCGTCGGCAGCGGGGGTCGGTCAGCTGGTGGTGTGAGCTCGCCCCTCGGCATGCTGGCGCCAGTGGGCCGCCAGCGCAGCGTCTCCCCGCCGGTCCGCCACGCCCGCGAGCGACATCCACGTCCAGTTGGCGAGCGTCGGATCTCCGAGCTCGCCGAGGATCTTGAGTGCCGCCCGCAGGTCCGTCTCCGCCTCGGAGAGCTTGTCGAGGTCCCGAAGCGCGACGCCGCGGGTCCTCAAGGCGTCGGCGTACTCCCAGCGGGCGCCGAGCTCGTCGAAGATCGCGAGCGCCTTGTCGAAGTGTGGGAGAGACGCCGCGGCGTCACCACCGTCCTGGAGCGCGCGCCCCACCTGGACGGTCGCCACTGCCATGCTGAACCGGTCGCCGAGCTCGGCGGCGAGCTCCATGGCCGCGTCGGCGTACGTGCGCGTCCGCTCGAGGTCCTGACGCTCCGAGGCGGCGATTGACAGTGAGCACAGCGTCCGCACCTCCGCCCAGCGGTCGTCGGTCCGCCTGGCGAGCGCGAGCGCACGCTCCCAGATCTCGTCCGCCGCCGCGAAGTCCTGCTCGTTCCACGGAACCCAGCCGGCGAACAGCAGGGTGCGGCACAGCACCCCCTCGTCGCCGGAGCGCTCGGCCGCTTCGAGCGCCTGGGTGCAGATCGCGTGCGCCTCCTCGACGGCCCCCGCTGCGTTGAGGACGATCTCGCCCCGGAACCGCAGCGCGGTGGCCAGGATGTCGTCGTCTCCCGTCTCCGCCGCAAGCTCCTCGGCCCGGCGCAGAGCGGCCTCGGCGGGCCCGTACTCCCCGAGCCAGTAGTGCGCTTCGCCGAGGCCGGCGAGAAGGGACGCCTCCAGCCGGCCCCCCGGCGCAGAAGGATCCGTGAGCGAGAGAGCGCGCTCGTAGCGGCTGACCGCCGTACGGCTCTCCATGCGACCACGTGCACGGTCGCCGGCGTCTGCGAGAGCGCGGGCTGCTCGCTCGGCGATCGAACGGTTGCCGGGCTCGAGGTCGAGCGATGCCAGCGCGGCACGCTCGAGGTGATCGGGCACCCAGGCGGATCGCCGGCCGAGCGACTCGAGCCCGTCGGCGATCTGGAGGTGGAGCCGCAGCCGTTCGCGCTTGCTGAGGGTCGCGTAGGCGACGTCTCGCAGCGTCTCGTGGCGGAAGCGCCAGATCGCCGGGTCGCGGTCCTGCTTCACGAGCACCTCGGCCTCTTCGAGCGCATCGAGTTGAGCCGGGTCGGCGTCAGCGACGAGCGACAGCTCCTCGAGATCGAACGAGAAGACGAAGACCGAGACGCGCCGAGCCAGATCGCGCAGTGGCGCCGGGAGCGCGTCCAGTCGCGCCGCCACCACTGCCTGCACGGTCGGAGGGACGACCGCTCCGAGTCGCTCGTCGTTCGCGGCGCGGTCGTTCAACAACTGGCCGGTCATCTCGATGATGAAGAACGGGTTTCCGTCTGCCCAGGTGGCGACCCGGTTCGCCACTGCCGACCCGAGCTGGGCCGCTCCGGCATGCTGAGCGAGGTGGACGCTGGCTTCCTCGCCGAGAGGTGCCAGCTGGATGGTCGTGTGGTTGCGGGCGCTGGCTCCAAAGGCGCGACCGCGACTGGACGGTGGTATCTCGCTTCGCGCGGCGGCGATCACGAGAACGGGAGTCGGCCTCTCATCGATCCGGCCGGCAAGCCGTTCGACGAGCTCGAGAACCGGTGGCAGTGCCCTCTCGAGGCCGTCGAAGGCGACCACCATCGGCGCCGCGCGTGCCAGCTGGCCGATGAGCGCGACGACACCCTCCTGCACCTCGGACACGAACGTGGACTCCTTCGCCGTCGACCCGCGCTCGTTGACGAGGAGCGCAAGTCGCCGCAGGATCCGGCCCGACTCCGGGTCGTCGCGGTCGAGCAGGTGATCGAGCGCCGAGATGATGTCGGCACCGTCTCCCTCTCGATGTTCGGGTGCCAGTTGCTGGAGCATCTCGGTCACGGCGGAGAACGTCGGCCCCCAGTCGGGTGGCTGCACACGGCCGACGAGCGATCTCGAGGGCGGCTCGAGGCTCGCCGTGAGCTCGTCGATGAGACGTGACTTCCCGATGCCCGGATCTCCGAGCAAGGTGAACAGTTGAGGCTCCCCTGTCGAGATCGCGCGGTCGAGCGAGTCGCGCATGAGCGTGAGCTCTGTCTGCCGGCCGATGAGCGGGATGGTCCGGCGAACCGATCGCGTCGTGAGGCCCTGCACCGGGTAGGCCTGCAACGGCTCGACGAAACCCTTCGCCGCCACCTCCCTCACCTCCCCGAACAGGACGGAGTCGCCCGTGAGGGAGCGGGTCACGCTTCCGACGAGGATCTCGCCGGGCTCAGCCGCCGCCTGCAACCTCGCGGCGGCGTTCACCGCCGGTCCGGTGACGAGCAACTGGCGGGACGTTGCGACGCCGGCCGCCACGTCTCCCGCCTCGATTCCGATCCGCACCTCGAGAGCCGATCCACCGAGGCCGAGCGACTCACCGAGGCGCCGGGCGCGGGCGCGGATGCCCAAACCGGCACGCACGGCGCGAAGTGCGTCGTCCTCGTGCGCCTGCGGGAGACCGAACACAGCCATGACGGCATCGCCGATGAACTTCTCGGCCTCGCCGCGGAGAGTCGACAGCTCCTCCGACACGGCTCGATAGAAGGCTCCCAGCACGTCCCGCACGCGCTCGGAGTCGAGTCGCCTCGTGAGGGCGGTGGAGTCGGTGAGGTCGGCGAAGAGCACGGTGACGAGCCGCCGTTCCTGAGTCTGCAGGAGGCGGTCGACCGGCGTGCCGCAGTTCGGGCAGAACCGGGCGCCGTCCGGTAGATCTGCACCGCAGACCTGACAGGTAGCCATCGGGCGAAACATAGACGGTGCCCAGCAGCGCGAACCCGCATCGGCACCGCCGGTCAGGCTGCCGGGTCAGGCTGCCGGCCGGCCTAAGGGCCCTCGCGCTGCCGCTCGGCCTCGAGCCCGGGGCCGATCAAGGGCTCCGCTTCTGTCGCCGCTCCGATCGCGCCGGTCGCGAGAGGAGCGGGGCGGCGCAACAGGGTCGCCAGCACCGTCGGCTCGACGGTGTCGACGAGGCGGTACGCCAATGGCCGGATCAGGAAGAGCACGAGCACGACCGCCGAAGCCAAGAGGTATCCCGCCACCACGTCGCCCGGGTAGTGCGCGCCGACGTACACGCGGGCGAAGCACAGGAAGAGGCCGAGCACGACGTTGACGGCCGCGAGCGTCCGGGCGAGTCGCGGGCTCCTCGGGCTCTCGCCGGCTTCCTCGTCCGCGCCGCGCGCGGCCTTCTGCCGTGACCGCCAAGCCTCGCCGCCGAGCACGAGGAGGAGCGACAGCGTGAGCCCGCCGGCGATGATCGAATGGTCGGAGGGGAACGAATAGTCGTTCGCCTTTCCTACGAGGACGAGGGCATGGCGATACGTGTCATATGGCCGCAGCTCCTTTGCTGCGTGGCCGACGATCTGGTTGAGGCCGAGAGCCACGAGGGTCCCGACTCCACCCACGAACAGGAGCGCAGCAGCTCGGGGCGCGCGCCGCCACCACGCGACCGCGTACATGGCGACGAAGACTGCCGCGAGGAGCACCGGCCCGAGCCACAGCGCGTAGGCGTGCATGAAGGCGTGCGCCCAGGCCGTCTGACGAGAGAAGCGGTTGAGGTCGAGGTAGATCGAGGTGTTGAGCCCCTTCGGGGGCAGCACCCGTACGTCGGCGAGGAAGGGCGCCATGATCGGCGTGCGGGTGATCTGGCTGGTGGCCAAGGGTTCCACGGTAGGCCTTCAGGGGCAATCAGGTGACGGGAGCATGAACAGCAGGTGTACTGCAAGGTAGCGCCGCGTCGTCAGGCGACTGGTGAGAGCGGCCGGAATCTCGCAGTGAAGTGCCGGAGGCTCTGCGGCGCCTCGACGATCTCGTAGCCGGGAAGCGAGCTGGCGCGGCTCGCCACGTCGAGGCACACTTCGATCACGTAGTCGATGTGGCTCTGGGTGTAGGTGCGGCGGGGGATGGCGAGCCGGACGAGGTCGAGGGGCGCGGGCGACTCGCTGCCGTCAGGATGCAGGCCGAACATCACGGTGCCGATCTCACAGGACCGGATGCCGCCGGACTCGAAGAGCGCGACGGAGAGGGACTGCCCGGGATAGCGCAGAGGCGGGACGTGCGGAAGGAGCGTTCGGGCGTCGAGGTACACGGCATGACCTCCGATCGGGCGAACGACGGGGATCCCGCCTGCGAGGAGAGCCTCTCCGAGGTACTCGGTCGACCGGACGCGGTAGCGCAGGTAGTCCTCGCTCACGACCTCTTGCAGGCCCTGCGCGATCGCCTCGAGGTCCCTGCCGGCGAGCCCGCCGTATGTGGGGAAGCCTTCGGTGAGGATGAGGACCTCACGGCAACGCCGGGCGAGCTCGTCGTCGCGCATGGCGAGCCAGCCACCGATGTTGGCGAGGCCGTCCTTCTTGGCGCTCATGGTCATGCCGTCCGCGAGAGCCGCCATGTCGCGCACGATGTCGGGTATCGCCCTCGCCTGCTGCCCCGGCTCGCGCTGCTTGATGAACCAGGCGTTCTCGGCGAAACGGCAGGCGTCAAGGAAGAGCGGCGCGCCGTAGCGGTCGCAGATCTCCCGCACACCTCGAAGGTTCTCGAGCGAGACCGGCTGCCCGCCGCCGGAGTTATTGGTGACCGTCACGAAGACGACGGGCACGTCGTCGGAGCGACTGGACAGCAGCGTGGCGAGGCGGTCGAGGTCCATGTTGCCCTTGAACGGGTGCAGGCTTGCCGGGTCGAGGCCTTCGGGCACCACGAAATCGACCGCCTGAGCCCCGCTCGCCTCCACATTTGCCCGTGTCGTGTCGAAGTGCGTGTTGTTCGGGATGACCTGGCCCGGGCCGCCGAGCACGCTGAAGAGGATCCTCTCGGCCGCGCGCCCCTGGTGTGTCGGGATGACGTGGGGGAAGGGGAACAACTCCTGCACTGCATCCTGGAACCGGTACCAGGAGGGGGATCCTGCGTAGCTCTCGTCGCCGCGCTGGATCGCCGCCCACTGGTCCCGCGACATGGCGCCGGTCCCCGAGTCGGTGAGGAGGTCGATGAGAACGACCCGGGCAGGAAGCGCGAACAAGTTGAAGCCGGCCGATTCGAGCGCCGCCTGTCGCTCTGCCGGCGTGGTGAGCCGCATCGGCTCAACCGAGTGGATGCGGAACGGCTCGATGATCGTCCGGAAGCCCATGGCGCGATGATGCCGCGATCTCGGCGGAAAGTCGCTGTCGTGTGAAGGAACCTCTCGCGGGTCGAACCAATGAGAGGCTGAGCCCGGCCACATGACGCCAGCAGGTGAGGCCGCCGTCATGGAGGGGATGTGGAGCGCGATGTCGATGAATTCGAGCGTTTCGTCCTCGACGTCGAGCCGCGGCTCCGTCGCGCTCTCGTCGCCCGGTACGGACGCGAGCAGGGCCGCGAAGCCAATGCTGCCGCCCTCGCCTGGGCCTGGGAGCACCGGGGCCGTCTGGCCTCGCTGTCCAACCCGGTGGCGTACCTGTACCGCGTCGGACAGAGCGCGAGCCGGCGGCGCAAGCTGCGGCTCGTCGTGGACCGGCCTTCGGTGAGCGAGCACACGGTGGAACCGGAGCTCGAGCGGATCCTCCGTGCGTTGCCCGAGCGTCAGCGGATCGTGCTC
>JAJYGW010000358.1 GCA_021790615.1 Actinomycetes bacterium
CCAGCCGAGCGGGGTGCCGGTTCTCACCGGCTGGGCCCGGTTCGCAGACGGCCGAGCAACGGACCGCATCGGTCTCGCCCTCCTCGCCGACGCGTTCCCCCCAGCCGTCCTCGAGATCACCTCGGCGGAGTGGGTCCCGACGGTGACGCTCACCGTGTACCTGCGCGGGGACCCGGCACCGGGGTGGGTTCTCGGTCGCTTCTCCACCCGGCTTCTCCGCGACGGTTGGCTCGAGGAGGACGGGGAGCTCTTCGACTCGACCGGGAGGCTGGTCGCCCAGTCCCGCCAGCTGGCCCTCCTCCTGCCGTCGTCCGAGCCACCGCCGGAGGGGCCCCCGGCGTCACCGGACCCGCCAGCGCCACCGGACCGTTCTCCGGAAGGCTGAGCGCCCGCCCCCGCGCCCCTCCGCGCGGGTCCTCCACCGCTTCCGTTGGAAGTTTGACGGCAGAAACTGTAAGTTCTGCGGCGCAAAACTATGAACAAGCCCGCAACGAAGTCAGAGCGCGAGACGCTGAAAGCGATCTGGCGGCTCGGCAAGGACGGTGGCGCACACACCGGCGCGCTCGCGGAGGCCCTCGGCGTGACCGCAGGAACCGTCACGGCGAGCGTCAAGCGGCTGGCCGATCGGGGGCTCGCCCTCCACCAGCCCTACCGCTCCGTCGAGCTCACGCCGGCCGGGCGGCGCCTCGCGGTCGCAGCGATCCGTCGGCATCGCATCGTGGAGCGCTTCCTCTCCGACATGCTCGGCTACCCGTGGAACGAGGCGGACCGTCTCGCGCCGAGTTTCGAGCACGACCTTCCGGACGAGGTCGAGGAGCGCCTCTGGGTCGCACTCGACCGGCCCGCCACCTGCCCGCACGGGTTCCCGATCCCCGAGCCGGAGGTTGCCGAGATCCCCGAGCTCCCGCCGCTCTACGACCTCGAACCAGGCGCGAGGGCGGTCGTTGCGCTGCCCGGGTCGACGGATCCCGAGGTGGTCGCCTTCCTCGACACGCTCGGCTTGCGGCCGGGAGTGGGGGTCGAGGTGCGCGAGAAGCTACCCTTCGGCGGCCCGATGGTCCTCTCCGTCGAGGGGAGCGACCGTACCGTCGGCGAGCGCGTGGCGAAGCAGATCTTCGTCCGTTCGAGTGCCGATGCCGTTCGCAACGTGTCCGCAACGCCGGAGGCGGTCCCGCCCCGGCAGTCAGGCTCGGCTGGCGACCGCCAGCCGCTGGGGGAGGCCGGGTCCCGCCCGGCCTCGAGAAAGGAGCGCTCGGCATGAGCCCCCTCCTCGCCACCAAGGGTGGCTATCAGAACTTCGTCCTCGGCGCCGGTGGGAAGGAGTGGGTCGTCTTCGCGCTGGCCTGCGGCCTGATCGCCCTCGGCGCTGCAGCCGTGCTGATGCGCGGGGTCCTCGCTGCGGAGACCGGGACCGACCGGATGCGCGAGATCGCCCTCGCGATCCAGGAGGGTGCCGTGGCGTTCCTCCGGCGCCAGTTCCGCACCATTCTCATCATCGTCGTGCCGCTCGCGATCCTGGTCTTCTTCACGGCGACCGAGGTCGTCCGACCGAACGGGACCGTGGCGCTCTCCTTCGCCCAGTCCGGGCTCTACCGGGCCCTCGCGTTCCTGGTCGGTGCGACCTTCTCCGGGATCACCGGTTTCGTCGGGATGAGCCTCTCGGTCCGGGGGAACGTGCGCACCGCAGCAGCGGCGCGCAGTGGCAAGCTCCCCGGCGCCCTGAAGGTTGCCTTCCGCACCGGAGGCATCACCGGCCTGTTCTGCGTCGGGCTCGGCCTGATCGGTGCAGCCGGCGTGTTCCTCATCTTCCAGAACTCGGCGACCGCGGTCCTCGAGGGTTTCGGGTTCGGGGCCTCGCTGCTCGCCCTGTTCATGCGGGTCGGCGGCGGCATCTTCACCAAGGCTGCGGACGTCGGCGCAGACCTCGTCGGCAAGGTCGAGGCCGGTATCCCCGAGGACGATCCTCGCAACGCCGCGACCATCGCCGACAACGTGGGCGACAACGTCGGCGACTGTGCCGGGATGGCGGCGGACCTCTTCGAGAGCTTCGAGATCACGATCATCGCGTCGCTGATCCTCGGTTTCGCCGCGTTCCGCTCGATCGGGCTCAACCCCACGAAGGGGGTCCTCTTCCCGCTCATCGTCCCGGCGATCGGGATCCTCGCGTCGGTAGTCGGGATCTTCTCGGTCCGGGCGAGCGAGCGGGACCAGAACGCGATGAAGCCCATCAACCGGGGCTACCGGCTCGCCGGGCTCATCACCGTGATCGGCGCCTTCCTCGTCGCGGAGTTCTACGTGAAGGACCTGAAGGTCTTCTGGGCGGTCCTCTCCGGCGTGGTGCTCGGCCAGGTGGCGAGCCTCATCACCGAGTACTTCACCTCGACGGAGCGCACGCCGGTGCGGGAGATCTCGGAGTCGGCCAGGACCGGGCCGGCCACGACCGTGCTGGCAGGCATCTCCTCCGGGCTCGAGTCCTCGGTCTGGGCGATCATCGCGATCGCGCTGGCCGTCGCGGTCGCCGTGCTCATCGGCGGGTCCAACATCGAGCTCGACCTCTACCTGGTGGCGCTCACCGGGATCGGGCTGCTCTCGACGACCGGGATGGTCGTCTCGGAGGACTCCTTCGGCCCGGTGGCCGACAACTCGGCCGGCATCGCCGAGATGGCGGGCGAGTTCGGTGGCGAGGCCGAGCGCGTGATGGTCTCGCTCGACGCCGTCGGCAACACGACCAAGGCCATCACGAAGGGTGTCGCGATCGGCTCCGCCGTCATCGCCTCGGTGGCCCTGTTCGGTGCCTTCGTCGAGACGATCGCCGAGCAGCTCGGGCTGCACGCGACCGGTTCGGCGCTGTTCCAGCTGCCGGAGACG
>JAJYGW010000391.1 GCA_021790615.1 Actinomycetes bacterium
GAGGTCCACGACCCACTCGCCAGCCTCGATCCGCCGGCCGAGCTCCTCGGGGTCGACCGGGGCCGGCGGGTCGTAGCGCACCGGACCGGGGCCGGCGAGGTTCCGTTCGCCCATGTAGGCGTAGTAGCGGGGGTAGGCGGTGAGACCGGAGAGGAGCGTCTTCACGAAGGTGTCCTCGTCGGTCAGCGTGAGCGCGAGGTTCTGCTGGCGCTCCTGGTCGATGGTCGACACCGACGAGCCCGACGTCGACGCCGAGGAGCAGAAGCTCCCGAACCCGTGCGTCGGGAGCACCTCGACCGATCCCGGCAGCTCTGCGAGGCGGTGCGCCGAGCGGTACTGCGCCCGGGTGAGCGGCTCGGTCTGCTCGGCCGAGATGAGATCGGTGCGCCCGACGGTCCCGAACAGCAGCGACCCGCCGGTGAAGACCGAGGTCGGCCGGTCGCCCTCGTAGACGAGGTACGAGAGGTGGTTCGGGGTGTGGCCAGGGGTCGCGAGCACCTCGACGGTGAAGCTCCCGACACCGATCCGGTCGCCGTCTCGCACCTCCTCCCGCTCGAAGGAGACGGGGTCCGCGGCGTTCACGAGGTAGCGGGCCCCGGTCTCGGCGGCGAGCGCGAGGCCGCCGGTCACGTAGTCGTTGTGCATGTGGGTCTCGGCGATGGCCTCGATGCGCACGCCGGCCTCCGAGGCGAGCGCGAGCACCCGGTCGATGTCACGTTGGGGGTCCACCACGAGCGCGACCGCCCCGTCGTGGACCAGGTAGCTCCGATCCCCCAGCTCCGGGGTCTCGATCGTCAGGATCTCGATCACCGCTTCCTCCCTCGCTCCGCTCGGAGCGGGTCGCGCCGGCTGGCGCGCCCGCAGCATCTCCTACCCCTCGTGCACCAACCCCTCACCTGCACCAGCACCCAGGACCGGCCGTACCGCACCTGCACCCGGCGCACCTGCGCCAGCGCCGACTGCACGTGCAGCCGCGGATGCTCCGAGGGTCGGTGGCACCTCGCCACAGAGCGGCTGCGCGGCCGCACGCGCCTCGGCCGCCGCCCTCTCCAACCATGCCGCCGCAGCCCGAGCCCGCGCCGCCCACCAGGGCCCCGACGGTCCCACCGAGTCGCCGAGAGCGCGATGTCGAGCCTCCCAGGCCGCTGCCTCGACGGCGAGCCCGCCGAGCAGGCCCGCCGCGTCCTGCTCGAGCAGGGCACGCAGGGTGTAGCGCCGCTCCCCGATGCGCAGCCCGAGCCCGAGCCGACGTGCGAGGATCGCCAGGTCGCTCGCCGCGAGCACCATCCCGGTGCGGACCGGCGCGAGCAGCGACGCCGCGAGCTCGGCGGCGCTGCCATCGGTCCCACCCGGCGCCGGCGCCTCGCGGAGGGCCGCCGGCAGCGCGGCAGCGGGTGCGCTGGGGACCTCCCGATCCGCGGCCGCCTCCTCCACGATGGCGTCGAGCAACAGGGTGGCCCATGCGGCGTAGCAGGGATCGCCGAGGGCGGCGACCTTGCCGGCGAACACCGGGACCCAGGAGAGCAGGTGCTCCTCGAGCAGGACCGCGCGAGCCCGCCCGGCCGCAGGGGCGTGGGGGCCCGGTCCCGCCTCCTCCTCCACCAACTCTGCATACAGGCCGAGCAGAGGCGTGAGGTGGTCTGCATCGGCGGGCGGGGCGAGGCCGATCGCCCGCCAGAATCCGGCGACCCGGTCACCCGCCTCGCCACCGAGCATCCCCTCCGGGCCGAGGTAGACCGAAGCGTAGGGGTGGGCGCCGAGCACGAGCGCCGCCGTGTGGGCCTCCGCGCTGGGCCGGCCGGGCAGGTCCAGTGCCTGCGCGAGGCGGACCTGGGTGGGACCCGGTGCCTCGGCGAGCACCCCCAGTGCGCGAAACAGCTCCGCCCGCCCCCGTCCCCCCGTCGCGACCGGCCCTGTCGAAGGCACGCCCGTCGCCACCCCCGCGGTCACGAACCTGCCGCTCCCGCGCCGGCGCGACCCTCCGCCTCCGGGGGGGACCCCGGCAGGGCGAAGGCCTTCTCCGTGGGCTTGAGCGGCCGGAGCAGCCAGTGGGGACGGCGGGTTCCCTCCGGCGAGACCTCGAGGGCGCTTCGCGCCATGGTGAGCCAGCGGCGGTAGACCTCTCGCGACTTGGCGGTGTCGACGGCGACGTCGCCGTGCGCGTCGCCCGCACGCGCCTTGGTGACCCGCACCGCCTGGTGCCAGCAGTGCATCCCGGAGACGGGATCGGGGTGGACGGGGAAGGTGAGGTTCTGGTGCACGCCGACGTCGGTCCACCAGATCCGCGCCGTGTCGGGATCGGCGGACACGTACGGGCCGACCTCGCCCTTCGGCTGGAGCGCCCAGCTCGAGCCGTTACGGGCCAGGGCGACTGTGCGCATCATCTGGTTCTGCCCGTGGTCGTGGAGCTTCCAGCGGCCCATGTGATGGCTGCACGCGACGACGCCGGGACGGATCCCCTCGGTGATCCAGGGCTTCGCCACGAAATAGCCGATCTCGGTCTCGACGCGCACGAGGTCCTTCGCCGTGATGCCGAGCCGGGCAGCGTCGCTCGGGTGGATCCAGACGGGGTTCGTGTGGGCGATCTCGTCGAGCCACTTCGCGTTCGCAGACCGGGTGTGGATCTGGACCGGGAGCCGGAAGGTCGACAGGAGCACCATCTGGTCGGGAGCGAGCTCGCCGGGGTGCACATGGCTGTGCAGGTAGGTCGGCGTCACCGCCTCGGGCCAGCCCCAGCGGTCGAGCGTCGAGGAGTAGAACTCGAGCCGCCCCGAGGGCGTCGGGAAGCCCCGCCGGACGGTCCCGTCGAGCGCGACGCCGACCGGGCGGCGCCCCTCGGCGTCGGGATCGGGGTCGCCGAGCGG
>JAJYGW010000146.1 GCA_021790615.1 Actinomycetes bacterium
GGGCGGATCAACCAGATCAAGGCGGAGATCGAGAACACCGACTCCGACTACGACCGGGAGAAGCTCCAGGAGCGGCTCGCGAAGCTCTCGGGTGGCGTGGCGGTCATCAAGGTGGGCGCCGCGACAGAGGTGGAGCTGAAGGAGAAGAAGCACCGCATCGAGGACGCGGTGTCCACGACCAAGGCGGCCATCGAGGAGGGCGTCGTGCCCGGTGGTGGCGTCGCGTTGCTCCGGGCCCAGAAGGCGATCCAGGAACTGGCCGACACGCTCGACGGTGACCAGGCAACCGGTGCTCGCATCGTGGCTCGAGCCGTCGAGGAGCCGCTCAAGCAGATTGCGGTGAACGCCGGCCTGGAGGGTGGCGTTGTCGTCGAGCGGGTGCGGAACCTCTCGAACCCGAGCGAGGGCTACAACGCTGCGACCGACACCTACGAGGACCTCGTGAAGGCCGGTGTGATCGACGCTGCCAAGGTGACCCGGTCGGCGTTGCAGAACGCGGCGTCGATCGCTGCGCTCTTCCTCACCACCGAGGCGGTCATCGTCGACAAGCCCGAGGAGAAGGCTCCGGCCGCGCCGGGCGGCGGGATGGAGGACTTCTGATCCTCGCTGCGTGAGGCGACCCCGCCGCTCGTCTGCTCGGCTGCATCACCGTGGCGGTCGTCGGCGGGGTCGGAACTCGCGCCCCGGTCGCTCCGGAGCAAGAAGACGCTGTCCGAGAGGGGGTGCCCGGCACCCCCTCTCGTCGCGCGCGCGGCGTGACCTCGACCGGTCCCGCCAGGGTGTCTCGGACGGGTATCCCTAGACTCCCGAGTATGGAAGGTCAGGAGCCTGGGACGGAGGCATCGTCGTTGGCGGTCGAGGAGCGGGTCGGCACAGCCGAGGCGTTGTGCCCGCGTCGGGGCTGGGGAGTCCTTCACCTCTTCCTCCACCCGACCGCTGGGGCCGATGCGGCCCGAGCGGCGGCGGCCCTGGCGGCCATGGAGGCCGACGGCTATCAGGTGGTCGTGGCCGCGCTCCTCGGGCACAAGGCCGACCTCTGCGTCATGCTGCTCGGGCCCGACCTCTGGCGGCTCCGACGTGCGCAGAGCGAGCTGGTCCACGCAGGGCTCGCTGTGGTCGACTCCTTTGTGTCGCTCACCGAGGTCTCCGAGTACGCGGCGGGAATGCCCGCCGAACGCCTCGAACCGCGTCTCCATCCCGTGCTCCCACCGGCTGGCAAGCCGGCGTTCTGCTTCTACCCCATGTCCAAGCGACGCCATATCGGGCAGAACTGGTACACGCTCCCCTACGAGGATCGCGAGCGGCTGATGTACGAGCACGGCCGCCACGGTCGGACGTTCGCCGGGAAGGTGCTGCAGGTGGTGACCGGCGCCACCGGGGTGGACGACTGGGAGTGGGGCGTGACGCTCTTCGGCGAACACCCGGACGACCTGAAGGAGGTCGTCTACCAGCTCCGCTTCGACGAAGCGTCGGCACTGTACGCCGAGTTCGGCCCGTTCTGCTTCGGAATGGTGAGCGACCTCGACACGGCATGGGCTCGCCTCGGGTGGCCATGACCGGCGGAACCGAGCTCCAAGGAAGTCGCCGGCTGGACGAGGCCGCCGCGCTCGACAGGGAGGCCGGCCCACTCGACCGACTCGGAGGTGTGCTTGCCGAGCGGGGTCTCTCGAGGCTCCTGTCCGACGAGGACGGGCCCCTCGCACGACTCGCTGGCGTGCTCGCACCCCTCGAGCGGGTCGTGGTGGCGTTCAGCGGGGGCGCAGACTCGGCCCTCCTCGCGTGGGTCGCGTCCGCAACCCTCGGGCCAGGCTCGGCGCTCTGCCGTACTGGCGTCTCGCCGAGCCTGGCGCCCGAGGAGCTCGAGGCCTGCCGAGCTCTCGCGGCGGAGTGGGGGCTGGACCATCGGTTCGTCGAGACGGACGAGCTCGCCGACCCTGCCTACGTGGCGAACGGCGCGGATCGTTGCTTCCACTGCAAGTCCTCACTCATGGCGGTCCTGACACCCGAGGCCGCCGCACGCCGGGCGGTCGTGGTGCTCGGCGTGAACACGGACGACCTTGCCGACCACCGACCAGGTCAGCGGGCCGCCGTCGAGGCCGGGGCAAGGTTCCCGCTCGTGGAGGCGCGCCTCGACAAGGCCGGCGTTCGTGCACTCTCGGCGGAGCTCGGCCTGCGGACCTGGGACAAGCCGGCGGCGGCCTGCCTCGCCTCGCGGGTCCCGTATGGCCAGCCGGTCACGCTCGGGGTGCTCTCTCAGGTCGCCGTGGCGGAGTCGGGGCTGCGGGCACTCGGTTTCCGCCAGCTCCGAGTTCGCCACTACGGGGACCTTGCCCGTCTCGAGCTTCCCGGCGAGGAGCTCGCACGAGCGGTGGCGGAGCGCCGCGCCATCGTCGACGCCGTGCGTGCCGCCGGTTACCGCTGGGTGACGCTCGATCTGGATGGCTTCCGGTCGGGGAGCCTCAACGATGCCCTCGCCACGCAGACCGACCGGAGCGAGGCGGCAACGGTGCGCGCCGGTACGGCGCGTGCCGGGAGGGTGGCGCGATGAGTGGGCGACGTGTGCGGCTCACCTTCGAGGGTGAGCTCGTCCGCCGGCCAGTCCTGGCGGACCTGGCACGCAGCTTCGACGTCAAGCCGAACATCCGGCGCGCCAGCGTCGAGGAGGACAGCGGCTGGCTCGTCTGCGAGCTCGAGGGAGAGCTCGGGGCGGTGGATGCGGCGCTCGAATGGCTCGAGGGGCTCGGCGTTGTCGTCACGCCGCTCGCCGATGCCATCGAGGGCTGACCCGAGCGACGGCGCGCATGCGGAGCGCGGATGGGTCGGCGGGCTCGCCCGGGCCAGGAGGAGGCCAG
>JAJYGW010000369.1 GCA_021790615.1 Actinomycetes bacterium
CCCCCCCATGCCGTTCGCGGTGTCCGCGACCACCTTGAGTGGCCGCAGGGTCGTGGTGTCCACGAACGAGCGGACGTGGTCCGCGAACTCTTGGAGGATGTCGTAGCGATCGTAGGGCGCGAGGTGGCCGCTCGGCGGCGGCGCAGCCATGAGCTCGTTCGTCATGGCCTCGATCTCGGCGAGCCCCGAGTCCCGGCCGATCGGGCGCGCGCCGGCGAGGCAGAGCTTGACGCCGTTGTAGGCAGCGGGATTGTGCGAGGCGGTGAACATCGCCGCCGGGGCGTCGAGCTTTCCCGACGCGAAGTATGCGCAGTCCGTTGACACCATGCCGAGATCGGTCACCGCGACACCCTGGGCACGCGCTCCCTCAGCGAAGGCGGTGGAGAGCTCGACGCCCGACGCGCGCATGTCGTAGGCGACGAGGAGACGGGGTGCACCTGCGAATCGGGCCATCGCGCCGCCGATCGCTCGGCACATCTCGGCGTCGATCTGGTCGGGGACCGTCCCACGGATGTCGTAGGCCTTGAACACGTCCGCGGTTGAGCCCATGGGCCGGTCAGCCTATCCGCACCGGTTCTCGCCGACGCCGGACGATCCAGCCGATGAGCATCGCCACGAGGAGGAGAGCGCCCAGTGCCGACAAGGCGTCGCCCGCACGTGTCACCGACGTCGTCCCGTAGGTGAGCGACACGTGGTGCCGGGTGGGGACGACCACCATGAGGTTCGGCGTGGCCCGCCACGGACCGAGCGCGCCTGCTGCATGCCAGTTGGGGAAATAGGAGATCTTGACGAGCACCGGCCGGCCGACCGCGCCGACGTCAAAGCTGACCGAGCTCGTGCCGACGCGCACGTGCGAGACGCTCGTCGGGTGGACGGGCACCGCAGGTGCGTCGGTCGCACGTCTGGCGGGCACCCGCGGCCACGCCGGCGGCCCCCCGGAGACCAGCTCGGTGTGCCACGCCAGCGGATCGAGGTACCAGCGCAGCGACGGACCCTCGCGCATCACGTTCCCTGAGCCGATCCGGCCGAGCCATGTTGTCTGCCCGGGTCCGACGCCCGACAGCACCGCCGGCTCGTCGGCAAGCGGCGTGACGAGCTGTGCGCGGGCGACCTCGTAGACCTTCCAGGTGGTGGAGAGGCGTTGTCCCTCGTATGTCGACGCCCATGGGCCGCTCGTGGCGAGCAGCCGGAGTGTGGGGTCGGCCGACGCCTCCTCTTGGACCTGAGGGCTCGCCGCCATGAAGTACCGCACGCCCAGGAGCTGGAGATGCTCGACCCCGAGCGGCACTGTCAGCGGGCCGTACGGCAGCCCGACCATCGCTTCGGAGGGAGCCTGGGACAGCTCCGCCTGGTTCAAGAAGTGGTACGGCGTCGTGGCCGACGACTCGAAAAGGAGCCCTTCCATCGAGTCGATGCACCCATGCGTCCAGTACGGCAGGAGCATCAGCGCCTCAGGCGTGCCGAACCGGTTCTCGTTCGCGTTGTACTCCCACATTGCTCGCCCGCACCCGTGCTGGCGCCCGATGGAGGACATGAGCCGCATCAGCCCGTGGTACTCGGGATAGGCGGGCTTGGCCCCGTATCCCGAATAGTTCCACCTCGCCCACACGTTCACCTCGTTGGCGCCTGGCCGAACGCCGATCTTGGGGAGCGACGTCGCGAGCGCGGGGACGAACGGGGGCACCACGACCACCAGCGCGGCGACGAGCGCTCCGAGCGCGCCGCCAACGGCCCCCGGCGTCCAGCGCGCAACGCGTGGTGGCACGAGGGGAACCTCGGCGGCCGCCCCTGCATCTTGGACCTGGCGCGCCGCTGCAGCCCGCAGGGCCCACCGCGTCACGCGCCTGCGGCGGACCCGGCGCACGCCCGCGACAACGGCCACCCCGAAGACCCACCCCGCCATGAGGTACACGAAGAGGAACCACAACGGAAGGAAGCGCACGTTGTAGAGGCTTCGAAGTGGATCGATCACCATGGCGACGGCGGACACTCCCCCGAGGACCGAGACCACGAGGCCGAAACGGCTCCTCGTCGCGACGGCGACGATCACCGCGATCCCCGCGAGGGCCAGGGCCCACAGGTCTGCGCGCGGGAAGAGGAGGGTCACGTACGTGGTGACCTTGGAGTAGTTCATCGAGGTGGAGTAGACGCTGCGCAATCCGAACGGCACGAGCCACCATGCGCAGAGCAGGAGGCCCAGGGCGACGGTGGAGGCCGCCCACCACAACGTGGGCCACCGGCCGCGGCCCGCGGGGCCTCGCCACGCGGCGTCGCGCGGCACGGAGCTCGCCGCGATGGGCTCGATGTCGTCGGTGAGCCGGACCGAGCGCGGGGCGAGCTCGACAACGGTCAGCACCAGCGCACCGGTGAGCGCGAGCGCGCCGGGCACGATGTGCGCCAGGATGCAGGCCGCCAGCGTGACGGCGGCCCACCCCCGGTGCCGGCCGGTCCGCACCCCGCGGGCGAACAACCCGAGGAAGACCAGCAGGAACGCATCCGACAGGGAGTAGGAGTACTCCCCCGCCAAGGTGGAGAACAGATTCCCGCCGTAGATGGTCCACGTGTAGTCGAACAGGAACGGAAGCGTGGCCGCAGCCAGGGCCGCCGGTACCGGCGCTCTCAGCCCGAAGAGCCGTCCGAGTGCCCAGGCGCAGACGGGCAGCAGCACGGAACCGAGCACCGTACCGAGCTTGAAGGCGACGTCGTAAGAGATGACGTGCGCCGCGAGTGCCACGAGCACATCGGGCAGCACGAAGTAGAGCGAATAGGCCGGATAGCCGTCGTACCACGCAGGATCCCAGCCGGTGAGGTGTGGGAAGAGGTGCGTGTTGAAG
>JAJYGW010000238.1 GCA_021790615.1 Actinomycetes bacterium
CTTGCGTCGGGGACTAGGCCGCCGAGCTCGCCGAGCACGAAGGTTGCGTGCGGGCCGTGTGCCGCTGCCCGCACGAGCGCGCCGCCAGCCCTGCGGAGCGCGTCGAGCGTCAACGCAGCGGGCTTGCCGATCCCGAGTGCAACCACCTCACGCCCAGCGCTGCGCTCGAGCAACAGCGAGGTCCCCGGGGATGCCTTGTACTCCGTGCGCGAGACGAAGCCCTGGTCGATCGCCGGCACACCCGCGGGCGTCGTCCCGTCTGCGTAGACCGGGACGCCCGCTACCGCTCCCGCCGGCGCGTCCTCGGTGCCGACCGCTACCACCTCGAGTCCCATGGTTGTCCTCTCCTCTCTCGGTTCCTCACTCGATCCGGCTCCGCTCCGCCGGACCGTCCTCGACTCGACGCCACCCCGCCCGGCGGCGCTACACGCCCGGTTCTCCGTCCCCAACCGCTCGCGCCTCGTCAACGGACCGCGCGGACGCTCGGGGCGTGCCATCCCGGGCACGGCGATGCGCGCCCTCCGCAGCTCGCGCGAGCATCCAGCAGAGGTCGGACAGCCGGTTCAGGTAGGGCCCGACCGAGGAGCCCTCGGGCGCGACGCGAAGCGCGAGCCGCTCGGCGCGGCGCACCACGGTGCGGGCGAGGTCCAGGCAGGCCGCGAGGCGGCCCTCCCCCGGCAGCACGAACTCGGTGGGCATCTCGACCGTCGCATCCAGCTCGTCGATCGCCGCCTCGAGCGCCGCCACCATCTCCGGGGTGACGAGGCTCGCGCCCGGCGCCAGCTTGTGCCGGTTCGCCGGCGCCGTGGCGAGCTCCGCCATCAGCACCCAGAGGTCACGCTCCAAGCCGAGGAGCTGGGCGTCGAGGGCCGAGCCCGGCTCGGCCTCGGCCCTGGCGAGGCCGAGAGCCGCCTGCGCCTCGTCGACGGCGCCGTTCGCCTCGATGACGGGGTCGTCCTTGCGGACGCGGCCCCCGTAGAGGAGACCGGTCGTACCGTCGTCGCCGCGCTTGGTGTAGATCTTCACGCCGGTCCGACCCTAGTACCACGCCCGGCAACGTCCCTGCGCTGGGCAGGCGCAGTTGGGGCGGCGGGCGGGAAGGCGGGCGGGAAGGCTGGCAGTCAGACCGGGGCGGGTGGGCGGAGGGGCTCGCGGACCCGCACGCAGGAGGCGATCGCCGCGGCGTGGTCCCCGGCAACCCCGGACGCCGTTGCGACGAGATCCGCGACTCTCGGGTCGACCACGCGGTAGTAGGCGTAGCGGCCCTCGCGGCGCAGGTGAAGCAGGCCACAGGTCACGAGGCAGCTCAGGTGCGCGGAAACCCGTCCTTGCGACAGCCCGACGTGGCGCACGCAGTCCGTCCCCGTGCGCTCAGCGGACGCGCAGAACGCGAGCAGGGCGAGACGGCTCGGATCGCCGAGGGCGCGACACAGCCGGGCGAGCAGCTCCCGCCCCACTGGGTCCTCGGCCAGGGACCACGCAGGTTCCGACACGGCTCCAGGGTATGCCCGGCGACTGGCCTCGAGGTGCAGAGCCGTGACGCCGAGCGGTTGCTCGTGGCTCCGACCGGCCTGGAGCCTCCTCCTATCCTGGGAGCACCATGGCCACCTACCTCGAGGCGCTGGCCGAACGGGTCGTCGTCTTCGACGGCGCGACCGGTACGAACCTCCAGCTCGCCGGGCTCAGCGCAGACGACTTCGGCGGCCCGGCGCTCGAGGGCTGCAACGAGGTGCTCGTGGTCTCCCGCCCGGACGTCGTGCGCCGGCTGCACGCCTCGTTCCTCGAGGTCGGCGTGGACGTCGTCGAGACCGACACGTTCGGGGCCTTCGCCACCGTGCTCGCCGAGTACGGACTCGCCGAGCGAGCGGCTGAGCTGAACCTCACGGCGGCGCGCCTCGCCCGCGAGGTCGCCTCGGACTTCGCAACGCCGGACCACCCGCGCTTCGTCGCCGGGAGCATGGGGCCCGGTACGAAGCTCCCGAGCCTCGGCCAGATCGGCTTCGCGACGCTCCGTGACGCCTACGAGGTCCAGGCGGCGGCGCTCCTCGAGGGAGGGGTGGACCTCCTCGTGATCGAGACCTGCTACGACCTCCTCCAGGCCAAGGCGGCGGTGGTGGCTGCCCGCGCGGCGATGCGCCGAGTGGGTCGCGAAGTCCCCCTCCAGGTGCAGGTCACGATGGAGCTGACGGGGCGGATGCTGGTCGGCACCGAGATCGGGGCGGCACTCACGGCGCTCGAGGCGCTCCGACCCGACGTGCTCGGCCTCAACTGCGCGACGGGCCCCACGGAGATGGGCGAGCACCTCCGTCACCTCTCGCACCACGCCCGCACGGCGCTCTCGTGCCTGCCGAACGCCGGGCTCCCGTCGGTGGTCGACGGCGCCATGCACTACGACCTGACCCCCGAGGGCCTCGCGGACCACCACACCCGCTTCGTCACCGAGCTCGGGGTGTCGGTGATCGGCGGCTGCTGCGGGACCACCCCCGCCCATCTCGCGGAGGTCGTGCGCCGCTGCAGGGACCTGACGCCCGCCCGGCGGGAGATCCACCCCGAGCCGGGTGCGGCCTCCCTGTACACCCACGTGGCCTTCGACCAGGACACCGCGCTGCTCACGATCGGGGAGCGGGCGAACGCCAACGGCTCGAAGCGCTTCCGGGAGGCGATGCTCGCGAAGGACTGGGAGACCTGCGTGACGATCGCGAGGGACCAGGTCCGCGAGGGCGCGCACCTGGTGGACGTCTGCGTGGACTACACGGGGTCGGACGGGGTCGCGGACATGACCGAGCTGGCCGGGCGCCTCGCGACGGCCTCGACCCTCCCGCTCGTG
>JAJYGW010000241.1 GCA_021790615.1 Actinomycetes bacterium
CGCGGTCTCGGGGCCGCGGTTCACGACCTCGATCACCATCGCGAGGTCGAACGGGGACGCCTTCGCATAGGTGACCGTCACCACGAAGTAGCGCCCCTCGTCGAAGATGCCCGTGTCGACGAGCTCGTACTCCGGGTCGGCCTTCGAGCGGCGAGCATTCTCCGCCACGAGGTCCGCGTAGGGGTAGGGCTCTTGCGGGTAGCAGTAGCGCCAGCGGAGGAAGGAGCTGGTCGGCGTGGCATCGAGATACCACCAGCACTCCTTCACGTCCTCGCCGTGGTTGCCCTCGGGGCCGGCCAGGCCGAACATGCGCTCCTTCAGGATCGGGTCGCGGCCGTTGTGCAACGCGAGCGCGAGGCACCAGCGCTGCTCCAGGTCGCAGACGCCCGCCATCCCGTCCTCGTTCCAACGATAGGTCCTACTCCGGGCGTGGTCGTGGGGGAAGGAGTCCCAGGCCGTGCCGTCCGGGCTGTAGTCCTCCCGGACCGTCCCCCACGCTCGCTCGGCCAGGTACGGCCCCCACGCCCGCCATGCTGCTGCTCCCTCGTCCGCCTCGGCAAGGCGCTCCCGCTCCGGATCGCGGCCTTGGTCCCGACGTCGGGCAGAGCTCGGGTGCCGCGAGGCGCCCGGCTCGGTCGCGCTCACGGTGTGCGCACCGGCACCGGGGACACCCCGCCGCCGCCCGGCACGCCGGGCTCGGCCCTCCCCGCGTCCACCCCGAGCAGGCGGGCCCGCGTGACGGACCGGGCCCCACGCCAGAGGCTCCACGCAGCGAGGGCCCACGCGACGAGGCCCACCCAGAACGCAACCAGCGGCGTGCCGAGCAACCCTCCGCTCGAGAGCGCGTAGGAGAGCAGGATCACGGGCAGCGTCACGAGGCCGGAGGCCTGCTGCGACGCGGCAGCGCTGCTCATCCGAGCCGAGAGGCGGAGCACGACCGACAGCGTGATGCCGAGGAAGGGTGGCACGACCCAGAGCATGAGCAACCACCAGGTGGGCGTCGGGAAGAACCACCGTCCGACGACGCCACCCGCGATGGCGTCGACCACGACCGCGTAGACACCGAAGCCGACCAGCGTGGTCACGTAGCCCGGCAGCAAGCTCGCGACGAGCTTCCCGGTGTAGATCTCCCGCTCCCCCGCCGGGCAGTGCGCGAGGAACTCCCCCGTTCCCTTCTCTCGCTCGCCGACCAGGCTGTTCGCACCGACCGCCGTCGAGATGGTCATCGGGACGATGACGGCCAGCGGTGCGAAGAGGTACACCGAGAGCGCATAGGCAGCCTCGGCCAACGGGTTCGCATGAGCGACGTGGTGCGCGACCTGTCTCGCGACGCCACCCGGGAGGAAGTTGAGGCTCGTCGACAGCTTGACCACGAGCGCAGAGCTGTGAACGTGGGTGATCGTCCAGAGCAGTAGCGCCGGCGCGACGACGAAGAAGAGCACCGCGAGCGCCAGCATGGGAAGGAAGAAGTCAGGGCTCCTCCGCAGCTGGAGGAGCTCGAAGCGGGCAACCGTCCAGGTGCTCGAGGACGCCCGACCATGTCCTGTCGTGCTCGGCGGGCCGCTCATCGGCGGGCCTCAACGAGTGACAGCGGGGCCCCGACGGCCGGCTCGCCTGCGGGCGCGGCACCTGTCCGGTCGGCGCGGACCCGGAAGTACAGCTCCTCGAGCGTCGGCCGGTAGGTCGACACGTGCGTCAGCCTGACGCCCCTCGCCACGAGTGCGGCCACGAGGTCGGGAACGACCTCTGCCGAGCGGACGGTCGCACGCACCCCACCCGACCCCGCCGACAGGCCCGTCACACCCTCGAAGGCGCCGAGGGTCAGGAGTGAGCTCGGATCCTCCGCCTCGAACGCGACCATCGGCTCGGGCCAGAGGCGAGCGACCAACTCCTCGGGCGTGCCTGCGACGAGTGCCGCGCCGGCCTCGAGCATCACGATCTGGTCGGCCAGTCCGTCGGCCTCTGCAAGGAGGTGCGTGCACATGACCACGGTCTTGCCCGAATCGGCCATCTCCTTGATGAGCCCGAGGACGGCTCGGGCGGACTCGGGATCGAGGCCCGAGGTCGGTTCGTCGAGCAGGAGGAGCTCCGGATCGTGGAGCACGGCCCTGGCGAGCGAGAGGCGCGTCTTCATCCCGGTCGAGTACCCGCCGACGCGCTGGTCGAGGGAGTCGACGATCCCGAAGCGAGCCGCAGCGCTCTCGAGGTCCGCTCGCCGCCCGAGATGGTAGAGCTCCGCGGCATAGCGGAGGTTGTCACGACCGGTGAGGCGGTCGTAGAGCGCCGGCGCCGCGGTCACGACACCGGTGCGGCGGCGCACCTCCGCCCCGTCCGAGCCCGTCGGGTCCACACCGAGGGTCCGGACCGTTCCGGCATCCGCTCGGAGCGCGCCCGTGACGAGCCGGATCGCCGTCGTCTTGCCGGCACCGTTCGGACCGAGCAGGACGGCCACGGTTGCGGGCGCAACGCTGAGGCTCAGGTCGGCGAGCGCCACCGAGCCCCTGAAGGAGCGCCGAACGTGGTGGAGCTCCACGGCGGGCGGGGGCGCTGGGGAACCGGCCAGCTCGGGCTCGTCCGGACCCCGGTCGGCCTCCACGGCCCCGAGGGTAGTGCGAGTTGGGAGGCTACGAGCGGCGGACCGACCAGCGCAGCGGGGTGGGGGGCCTGGACTGCCCCTCGGGACGGGTGCCCCGCCCGGGCCACCCCGGCGGGCAAGGGGTCGGGCGAGCACGGTGAGGACCATCCTGGTCACGCGACGGGCCACCCCGGCGGGCAAGGGGTCGGGGGTCGGGGGTCGGGGGTCGGGGGTCGGGGGTCGGGGGTCGG
>JAJYGW010000033.1 GCA_021790615.1 Actinomycetes bacterium
CCGAATCTGCTTGTTCTTTAGAGGCCGCGCGGATAGGTGACATGCCCTGTGACCAGGGACAATAGGCGCTTCTGCGGCTTGAGTTGACCATCCACCGGTCGTGGTGGTGGCCCCGAGACAATCGGGGTGCTGACCACCGACCAACGACCGAATGGAGGTTCTTCCATCATGCGCGCGCTCGACCCCGAAGTGGTAGATGCCGTGTGGGCTGGCTGTGAGCCGCTGCTGCCCGCTCCCCTCGACACCCATCCCTTGGGCTGTCACCGTCCTCGGGCACAGGACCGGGACTGTTTCGAGGTGATCCTTGTCCGCCTGGCAACCGGCTGCTCGTGGGAAGACGCCGAGCGTCTGTGCGGCACGAAGGTGTCCGATACGACGGCTCGGGCACGGCGCGACGAATGGATCGGCGCCGGTGTGTTCGACAAGCTCTGCGACGAGGCGCTGGTGGGCTACGACAAGATCATCGGGCTCGACCTCTCCGACGTGGCGGTCGACGGGTCGCTCCACAAAAGTCCTTGTGGGGGCGAGGGAACGGGCAAGAACCCCACCGACCGGGGCAAGCTCGGCTGGAAGTGGTCCATCTTGACCGACCGGCTGGGCATTCCCCTCGGGGTTGCGATCGACGGGGCAAACCGCAACGACTCGGTGATGCTCGCTCCGACCCTCGACGACGCTCGGGCGAAGGGACTGCTTCAAGACATCGAGACCATCTGGCTCGACCGCGGCTACGACTCCGAAGCGACCCGGCAGCGTCTCATAGAGCGTGACATCCATGACGCGGTCATCGCCAAGAAACGCAAGCGTGGCACCACCGGCGGCACGAAGAACAACCAGCCGATGGGGCTCCGCTGGCCAGTCGAGCGGACCAACTCGTGGCTTTCGAACTTCGGTCAGCTGCGCCGGAACACCGACCGCAAGACCGTCCATCGCCTCGCACAGTTCGCCCTGGCGGTCGTCTTCTTGCTCACGGCCAAGCTCATTGACTGGCGTAACCGCTGGTCACCCGCATCGACGCCTATCCGCTGAGCCTCTTAAAGGTTGGGCGAGCGATCGCACCACCACTAGGGGCGTTCGACCCGATCTCTCGAGAGGTGCCGGTCGTACGTTCGGGCGTCGTCTCGGCCCGGACGCGGGAGCGTCGCGGCTAGGCCGCGGTGCGGACGGCGTCGGCGAGGAGCTCCGCCGCTCCTCGAGCCCGGTCCGCCCACCAGCGTCCCACGGGCTCCAGGGAGCCGCAGTGCCAGAGGAGATGGAGCTCGGACCATTGCGCAGCGAACGTCCCCAGCCAGGCGAGCACGGCCGCGGGGTCCTGGTCCAAAAGCCCCTCGAGCGCGAACCGGCGCTCGCCCCGCCGCACGCCGAGCCCGAGATCCCGCCCGGCGCGCCCGAGGTCGGACCGCGTGATCACCACTCCGCTGCGCACAGGGGTGAGCAGCGAGCCGACGAGCTCGTGGCGAGACGCCATGGTGAGCGGGGGCGGCGCGGCCGAGAGCGCGGTCGGGAGCTCCGCGCGCGCTGCCAATGCGTCGATCTCGGCCGTGAGGACGGCGATCGCGAGGTTGGCCCATGCACGGTGGAAGCCGCCCCCCACCCTCTCGACGGTGGCCAAGTACACGGGCGCCCAGGGAGCGAGGTGCTCCCAGAGCAGCGCGGCACGGGCACTCGCGACTCCCGCCCGCCGCCGGTCGGCGAGCGCGAACGTGAGCTCCTCGGTACCGAGCCGCGCGTAGAGCTCGAGGAGCGTGCCGAGATGGTCGGCCTCGGCCGGCGGGACCATGCCCAGCGCCCGCCAGAACCCGGCCACGCTGTCGCCGGCGTCGCCGCCGATCATGCCTTCCACACCGAGATGCACGGAAGCGTACGGGTGGGTCTCGAGGACGAACACCTCGGTGTGCGCAGCCGCGTCAGGCGGCTCGGGCAACCCGAGCAGGCGGCAGTCTCCGCCCTCCATCGGCGACCTGACGGAGGACGCAAGGATCCGGGCCAGCCCGGGCCGCGTGACGGCGACGGTCAACGAGCGACCACGGGGAGCGTGAACGCCGAGGCGCTGGGCTTGAGCGGGCGCATGAGCCAGCTCGGACGGCGGGTGTCGTCAGGAGAGACCTCCGCCGCACCCCGGGTCATCGCCAGCCACTCGGAGTAGACGGCGCGGGCCTTCGCGGTGTCGACAACGACGTCGCCCATGGCGTCCCCGGGAAGGGCTCGGCGCACCCGCACCGCCTGGTGCCAGCAGTGCATCCCCGAGATCGGATCGGGATGGACCGGGAACGTCAGGTTCTGGTGGACGCCGATCTCGGTCCACCACAGCCTCGCCGTGTCGGGGTCCGACGACGCGAACGGGCGCGGTCCGCGCTGGACATGCATGGACCAGCTCGTCCCGTCATGGTCCAAGGAGACCGTGGACATCATCTGGTGCTGCCCTCCGGACTGGCCGTCCGGCTTCCAACGACCCATGTGGTGGCTGCAGGCCACCACTCCGGGTCGGATGCCCTCGGTGACCCACGCCTTGGCGACGAAATGGCCGATCGCCGTCTCCACCCGCACAAGGTCTCCGGTCGCGAGCGGTCGCCCCTCTTCGGAGGGTCCGCCGTCCGGGTCCCCCGCGCCGAGGCGGGCGGCGTCGGCGGGGTGGACCCAGAGCGGGTTGGCGTGCGCCAGCTCGTCCAGCCATTTGGAGTTGGCCGAACGGGTGTGGATGTGGGTCGGGAGCCGGAAGGTCGAGATGAGCACCAGCTCGTCGGTCTCGAGCGCAGAGGGGTGGACATGGCTGCGGATGTACCCGGGGAGCGCGTGCTCGGGCCAGCCCCACTGGGCGAGGGTCGAC
>JAJYGW010000275.1 GCA_021790615.1 Actinomycetes bacterium
GCGCGGCGTCGTGCCAGCACGCATCGCCGCAACCGGGTCGCTACCGGTGGGCGGCGGCACGGGGAGCGCACCGGCGGCCACGTAGGTCACCGGCGTCGACCGAGCGGCGACCCGTCGCTCGGCCCAGGCGGACTTCCCGGAGCGGGCGCCACCGAGCACGAGGACGATGCGGCGGCTCATCGGGGCTGGCTGGCCGGCGACGGTTCACCGTTGGCGGCTCGCCGGCGCCGGCTCACCGGGCTCGGGTCGGTGCCGGGGGCCATCAGGGCCGCGTGGACCGCCCGCGCCGCAGGAGCACCCCAGGGCGAGCGCGGTCCCCCGAAGCGCTCCGCCGGCCCCTCGGCCGGGCAGAGGACGCAGACGGCGTCGGTCGGCGTGCCCGTGGCATCCAGACCGAGGTCCCAGAGCGCCTGCGCCTTTGCCTCGGTGACCGTGGCGACCAGGTTCACCAGCGCTGCCTCCGAGAGCCGAGCCGGCACGCCGACGAGCAGGTTGATCGTCCCGACGAGTGGCGCTGCGCCGGCCTCGGCCGGACTCACCGGGGCTGCAGCCCGACACGCGTGGCCGAGGCCGACGGTCGCGAGCACACTCACCCCACCGTCCTCGCCGGTGTGCAGCTGGCGGACGTCCGCCGCCGTGCACATACCGATGCCCCTCCCGGCGAGTCCGAGACCGACGGCCAGCTTCCGCAGGTGCTCGTCGGGGTCGTGTCGCAGGTACGAGCCCGCAACCTGGGCGTTGAGGACCCAGCGGCGCATCCCGATCCCGCCGCCGTGCGGCGCCGAGGAGATGGCGAGCGCTGGGCGCGGGAGGACGAGGAGCACCACCGGGAGCTCCCGCCCTGCTTCCTTGCGGAGCCGCATCCGCACCCGTCTGACGTCCACGCGTCCTCCCCGAGCCGGCGCGCACGCCGTACCCTCGGCAGGCAGGTCTCCTGGCTCCCGGCTCGTCGCTCCCCTCGGCCTTCCCGCCTCTCGGCCGTGGCCCGTTCGAGGTTCACTCCCCGGTGACAGTTGCGGGACAGCCCCGGACTCGCACCGGGTTCCCTGCGCTGCGGGCCTGATGCTAGCCGCCAGGCCCCGCAGCTCCCCGCCCGCACGCGGGGTTCTCCTTCCTGCCGGCGGTCAGACCCGGGCGGTGTCCCGCCGGAACCGCCAGAGTGCGCCCGCCGTGAAGATCACCAGCCAGGCGAGGAGGTTCGCCACCCACGTCCAGTCGACGCTGCCGCCGAGGAGCGGAGCGTGCACGAGCTGGTTGAGCCCGTAGAGGGGCGTCCACTTCGCGATGGCACGGATGGTCGACGAGAACTCGCTCAGCGGGATGAAGAGGCCACCCCCGAAGGAGAAGAGCATGATGATGAACCCGTTCACCTGGGCGACGTTCTCGGAGGGGAGGAGGTAACCGAGGAACAGTCCGAATGCGGCGAAGAGCACCGAGCCGACCCAGACGGTCGCCCCCGTGGCGACCCAGATCCCCGCGGGCATCGACGGCTTGTGCGACCCGAGCCCGACCGCGTAGACGACCACGACCGAGACGAGCCCGAGGACCATCGCCGTGACGATCTTCACCGCGACGTACGCGCTCGGGGAGAGCGGCGTGACCCGAAGCGTCCGGCTCCAGCCGAGCACCCGCTCGACGGCAACCCAGATCGGAACGCTCGTGGTCGCCAGCACGGCGCCGTACAGCGCCATCGAGATCATGATGAACGCCGAGACGTTGCCGCGCCCGACCCGGTCCGTCGCGTAGCTCTGACCGAAGCCGAACAGCAGGTAGAACAGCACCGGGGTCACGACGGAGAAGATGATCGTGCGCCGGTTCCGGAGCAGCCGGCGGACCTCGATCCGGAGGACGGTTGCGTTGAAGCCGCCGAGCGGCGGTGCCGGGCGTGCGAGCTTCGCTGCCGGATCGGCGGCGCTGATGGGTGTACCACTACTCATGGGACCGACCCCCGGGGATCGCTAGCGGCGCTCGTCCTCATCCCCGGACCTCCACCCGACTCACCGGCTGACCCCCACCCGGTCGTCCGCCGTGAGGGCGAGGAACGCGTCCTCGAGCGCGCGTGTCGTCACCTCGAGGTCGTGCGCGGCGGTCTCGGTGAGGAGATGGCGCGCGGCAGCATCGCTGTCCGAGCAGTGCAGGAGCACCGTCTCGCCCCGGATCTCCACGTCGTCCACGCCGGGCACACGGCGCAGTGCCGTCGCGTCGGCCCCGGGAAGTGTCGCCCGTACCGTCCGGCCCGCAGCGAGGGCCTTCACCTGTGCCGGCGTCCCGTCGGCAACCAGCTCCCCCTGGCGGATCAGCACCACGCGGTCCGCATAGCTGTCCGCCTCGTCGAGGTAGTGCGTCGCGAAGAGGATCGTGCGCCCGCTCGCCGTGTCCTGCCGGATCGCCGCCCAGAAGTCGCGCCGGCCCTCCACGTCCATCGCCTGGGTCGGCTCGTCGAGGACCAACAGGTCCGGGTCGGCGAGGAGCGCCATCGCGAAGCGGAGCCGCTGCTGCTCGCCTCCCGAGCACTTGCCCACCATCCGGTTGGCGATGCCCGCGAGGCCCGCGCGCTCGAGGGCCGCTTCGGCGCCTGCGCCGTAGGGGTAGAGCGTCGCGACATAGCGGACGGTCTCGAGCACGGTGAGGTCCTTCAAGAGCCCGCCGTTCTGCATCACGGCGGCCACGAGCCCCTTGCGGACGGCCTGCTCGGGAGCCATCCCGAAGACCTCGACGCTCCCCGCGCTCGGGCGGGAGAGCCCGAGCACCAGGTCCACGGTCGTGGTCTTGCCGGCACCGTTCGGACCGAGGTAGGCGACGATCTCACCGGGGTAG
>JAJYGW010000319.1 GCA_021790615.1 Actinomycetes bacterium
TCGATCGTCCCGGCGACGACCGCCGCCTACCGCCTCCTGCCGATGCTGTCGACCGACTGGGACACGATCCACCGGGCTCGGCGCGCCCGGGGCATCGACGCCGGCAGGTCACCTGTCGGCACCGTGCGCCTCTTCCTCTCCGGCGTCTACGCGCTTCTCGTTGCCGCCATCCGCCGCGGCACCCGGCTGGCGGTCGCGATGGACAGCCGGGGCTTCGACGCGAGACGCCCGCGCTCGGCAGCGAGGGAACAGGTCGTGAGGCCGGTGGATCGGTGGCTCGTGGCCGGGACGGTGATCGTGGTGGCCGGCGCCAACGTGGCCGCCGTCGTCGCCGGGACCTGGCACCCGGTCATCCTCTGACCGAGGCGGCGAGGAAGGCGGCCGAAAGGAAGGGCGGCCGGCGCAGAAAGGGCGGCGCGGTCACGGACGTGTCGGTAGAGCGACATCGGTGAGGCGCCGAGCTCGGCCGCAAGGCTGCGGATCGTCATCCTCTCGTAGTCACCACGCTCGACGATGTCGAGCGTGGTGACGACGATCTGTGCCCGGGACAGGGTTCCCCACGGGATCCGAGTGGTGCTCCCGGGGTTGCTCCACCCTCGCCTCGGCTCCCACGGGGCATCGGCCCATGGTAACTGCAACCGGACTGCTATGGCTCCGGGATAGACCACAGCAACCCGGCTGGACCCCTGCCCACGTGGGAAGCCGGCTGGCGGGTCATGTACGGGACAGCTGTGAGAGGCGCACCTGGCGGCGCGGCCGCTCTCACCCAGCGACAGGTGATGCCATCAAAGTACATGTACGCATGTTGGTATGTTACCTCGCGTCGTCGCCGGAGGGACGTCGCGGCGGGACTTCCCGGCGAGGTGGTCTGGCGCTCGCTGCTGCGATCGCTGCCACCGCTGCGGGCTGGTACGGCACGGACTGGTGCACCCGGCGGAGTGTCCCGCCGGCGCCGGTTCGCCCGCTTCAGGAGCGGCCTGCGCCCTCTCGCTTCGGTGCCGGGCCAACCGGCGCGGCGGAGCCGTTCGTCTTGACGTCTCCGATGCTGCTCTGGCTCACCGCCGCCTCGCCGCCCTCCTTCTCGCCGCCGCCCTCTTGCGGACCAGCCGCCGGCAGGGACGGGGACCGGTGCAGCGTCCACCTGCGATGCGCTTCCGTACCCGGATAGCCCATCCCTGCTTCGATGCGGCGGGGCCACCAGTTCCAGCGGCCGAGCAGCACCACCGTCGACGGGACGAGCAGCGTCCGGACGAGGAACGTGTCCATGAGGATGCCGAGCGCGAGGCCGACGCCGATGTTCTTCACCTGGCCACCGCTCGGGCCCGAGGCGCCGGCGAAGGCCAGCACGCCGAAGCTCCCGGCCAGCACCAGACCAGCCGACGTGATCGTCGGCCCGGAGGCTCCAACGGCTCGGATGACGGCGTCCTTCAGCGAGTGGTCGTGGGCCTCCTCCCGGATGCGCGTCATGACGAGGATGTTGTAGTCCTCGCCGAGAGCGAGAAGGAAGATGAACATGAGGAAGGGTAAGAGGAAGGTCAGGCCTCCCGAGCTTCCGAGCTTCACGAAGATGATCGAGGCGAGCCCGAGCGCGGCGAGATACGACAGCACGACCGAGGCGATGAGGTAGAGGGGCGCGATGAGGCTCCGCAGGACGAGCGCGAGAAGGAGCCCGATGGCGAGGGCAGCGATCGGGACGATGTGGGTGAGGTCCGAGTCCGAGGTCGACGAGATGTCTGCGAGAGCCGGCGCCTCGCCGGCTGCGCCCCAATCCTTCGCCCCGACCGAACGCGCGGCCTTTGCCAGGACCGCCCGGATCCGGGGCACCTGCTGGAGCGCCTTCGTCCCGCCGGGATTACCGGCCGCGAGGCCCGACGCGAACTGGATGACCGTCCCGTCCGAGCTGACGTACTGGCTGTCGGCTCGGTACTGCTCGTAGACGGCGAGCGGCACCGTGACTCCTGCAGCAGGAACGGGCGGCAAGGCGCGCGGAGGCCCGAGTTGGCGGTAGAGCGCCTGGAACTCGGCTGAGCTCATCTTCACACCCGTCGGGTTGAGCGCGGTCTGGATCGTCGTGAACAGCCCGCTCGCGCTGAGCTGCTGCTCGATCTTCGTGATCTGGCCAGGGTCTGCGTACGCCGAGTGCGAGAGCTTCACGACGAGGTTCGTCGGGTTCGAGCTCGACCGCGGGAAGTAGCGCTTGACGATGGCGTCGCCCTTGGCGGCAAGTGTGTGAGCAGGTGCGTTCTCCGCACCTCCGAAACCGGACGGCGTGTACCAGAACACTCCTGCGGCCAGCGCGCCGAACAGCGCCACGCCGATCAGCAGCGTCGGCGCCGGGCGTGACACGATCCGGCCGGCCACCCTGCCCCACAATCCTGTCCGGTTGTCTCCGTGACGCGGAAGCGATGGCCAGAACACCGCACGACCGAGGATCGCGAGGAGCGCCGGGAGGAGCGTCAGCCCGGACAGCAGCATGGTGGCGATGCCGATCGCGAGCGGAACGCCGAGGTCGTGGTAGATGCCGAAGGTTGCAAACGTCAGGCTCAACAGAGCGAGGACGACGGTGCCGGCCGAGGCCGTGATCGACTCCCCGACACGCTCGACGGCCCGCGAGACGGCGTCACCGGACGAGAGGCCGTCCCGCAATCCCTCACGCACCCGGTAGACGAGGAAGAGGCCGTAGTCGGTGCCCGCCCCGAGCACGAGCACGATCAGGAGCAGCTGCGTGACCTCGGAGACCTTCAGCACGCCGTGCGACGCGATCTCGCCGATGATCGAACCGGCGACAGCGAGCACGAGGGCCGCGGGCAGCAGC
>JAJYGW010000023.1 GCA_021790615.1 Actinomycetes bacterium
CGATCGAGGTCCCCGGAGACGACGCCGGTGTCCGGGAAGGGTCGTCCGGGAGCAGCGGGGGAGCAGTCGGGGAGCAGGGGAGTAGGTAGCCCCCGCGCAGTCAGGGCTGCTCAGGGACCGGGGCACCCGCCGATGGGCCGGCTGTTGCGGACGTGGACGGTGTGAGCGGAGCCGGCCCGGCGTCGAGCCACGCTCTCGCTCGCTCGTACGCGAGCCTGGCGAGGCGAGCGCCGTGGCGGTAGTCGAAGGTGCCCGGTGGATCGGGCTCAGCCGGGGGGACGACGAAGATCCTGCCGCCGCCTGCCGTGGCCCTGCGGGCGGCGTCCTCGGTCTCTTGGCGGGCGACACGAGTCGTGACGAGCGACACGGAATTCATCGCCACCGCGACCGCGCCGCGCGGCGGCCGACGTCGGCGTGCCGTGGCGGTGGCGAGCACGTAGATGTCGCGCGCCCCGAGGGCCTGGGCCTGACGCACAGGGTGGTTCGCCGAAAGGCTCCCGTCGACGAGCCAGCGCCCGCGCAAGGGGACCGGAGGGAAGAGACCGGGGATCGCCGAGCTGGCGACGAGCGACTCCACCACGTCTCCTTCGACCAGCGTCACCGCCTCCCCCGACAAGGCGTCCGTGGCCGTGATGGCGAGGTGGACGGGAGCGTCCTCGATCCGTGAGAACTGGACCCACGCGCGGATGAGCGACCGGAGCCGATCAGGGGAGACGAGATGGTCGCGTACGCCGAGGAACCCCGCGATCGCCCGGAGCGGGCTCAACCTCACCACGTCGCGCCGCCGCAGCTCGCTCCATGCGGTCACGAGCTGCTGCGCGCCGGCGACGCCGGGGCGGGAGGCAAGGAACGCGGCGTTCAGCGCGCCCACGGACGTGCCGACGAGCAGGTCGGCCTCGACGCCGGCCTCGAGGAGGGCGACGATCGTCCCCGCCTGCATGGGGCCGAGGTTGCCGCCTCCCGAGAGCGCGAAGGCGACCGTCACCGGCCCGGACCTCTGTGGGCCGGGCCCGCCCGCGGCCGGGTCGTGACGCTGGTCATCCCCGAAAAGTATGCGTGTCGCAGGGCGCAGAGGGTGGTCTCCACGTCGGAGGCCGCCGCCCGAGCCACGGTGGGGTCCCGTTCCGCCCCGCGTCACCCCCGGCGACCGCCCGTGGTGCAATGAGGGGATGGCTCCCGCCGGCGACCCCGAGACCGGTCGCGCGAGGCGCCTCGACCGGCGGCCGGGACGCGCGGCCGGAGGGCCGGGACGCGCGGCCGGAGGAGAGTCCCGAGAGGAGCCCGCATGGATGGAGCGGGCGCGCCGCCGTGCCCGCCTGGACCTTCGAGGGCGCACGCCTCCCTCGAACGCCCGGTGGGTGCTCGCCGCGGCGCTGTCGGTGGCGCTGTCGCTCGCCTTGGACATGGTCGCCGTGCACGTCGCGAAGACCGAGCTCCCGAGCACCCGCCACTTCTCGCACTTCCGCCTCGCCGACTACGGAACGCTCACTGTCGTGGGCGCCCTCGCGGGCGCGGCGGGGTGGGCCGCGGTCGTCCGGCTGAGCTCTGCGCCGCGCTGGCTCTTCCTGCGGCTGGCCGTGGTGGTCACCTTCGTGTTGTGGCTCCCCGACGTCTGGATCCTCGTGCAGGGAGCGACGGGGGAGGGCGTCGCCACGCTCGCGGTGATGCATCTGTTGGTCGTGCTCGTGACCTACAACGTGTCCGTTCGCCTCGCAGCGCCCTCGGGCCCGCCGGTGACGGAGGCCGGCGCCGCCGCTGAGCGTGAGCTGGCGCCGCTCCACCTGTCGGAGGCCGCGGTGCGGCGCATCTGGAGCACGATGGGACTGCTCGTGGCGCTCGAGCTCGTGCTCGGCGTCGTCGTCATCGTCTCCGTCCCGTTCCGGCGGTCGGCTGCCCTCATCCCCGCACGCGGAACGTGGGTCTACGCGGCACACGGGGCGGTGGGCATCGTGCTCGGAATCGGCGCGCTCTGCGTCCTCGTCCTCTCGACGGCGGCGACCAGGATGGGCCGGATCGGTGCGGTCCTGGGCGTGAGCGGCATCGGCGCGGGCCTCGTCGGCGGGGTGCTCGCGAGCTTCCAGACGACGAGGCTCCTCGGCATGGTGGTGATGCTGGTCGGCGTGATCGTGGCAGGGGTGGGCTACATGTGCCCGTCGCTCGAAGCGCTCGGCAAGTCGGAGATGGCGAGGGCCGCATCGGCACGGGCGCAGCTCGCCGCGCAGGCCGAGGCGCGTGAAAGGACGGCAAGCAACGGGGGAGCTCCGGTGACGAGCGACCGGGTCTCTTCGATCGGCCACAGCGCAGCTCCACCAACGGTTTGACGCCGCACGCGCCCGGCGCCCTCCCCGGCCCACGTGCCGCATGCGTCGTGCACGCCCGCCCACCCACGTGCCGCATGCGTCGTACGACCCGCCCCGGCCGAACGAGCGCTCGATGAGGACGGGAACGGGGCGCCGCCCCTGATCCTTGCTTGCGTCGTCGCTTGCTGGCAGAGTGTCTGCAGCGGTGGAGCTTTGCGTGTCGTCATCGCAAACGGCGAGGTGACGGGGGGTAGGCCAATGGCAGTCGCAGAGCCAGTGCAAGAGAGCCCCGGGGGCGGTTCGGGGAGCGGGTTCGCCAGCTACGAGAGGACGGACCTGCAGCTCAGGAAGACGATGGGCCTGACGCAGCTGACGGCCCTTTCGCTCGGAGCGATCATCGGGTCCGGATGGCTGTTCGCAGTGCTCAGCGCGGACAGCGTGGCCGGACCCGCGTCGCTGTTCTCGTGGCTGATCGGCGGCGTCTGCGTGCTGT
This sequence comes from Actinomycetes bacterium, assembly GCA_021790615.1. Next base: position 2,794 of record JAJYGW010000023.1, read on the forward strand.
TCATCGCGTTCAC
>JAJYGW010000419.1 GCA_021790615.1 Actinomycetes bacterium
CCGGAGTGGATCCGGCCGACTCGGCGCGCGTCGCCGAGCTGCTCGGGCCGATCGGGCCGCTCGTGGCGGACCGGAGGCCCCGTCCGCCGGAGGACCGGCAGGCACCCGGTGTCCCCGCTCCGGCCGTGCGCGACCTGCTCCGTCGTGTCGAGGAGCTGTCGTGAGCATCGACGTGCAGGACGCCACCTCGGTCGGCGAGCTCGCCGAAAGGGTGCTCGACGAGATGGCGCGCGCTGTCGTCGGCAAGCGCGACCCGATCGCCCTCGTCCTCGTCGGGATCCTCGCCGGCGGCCACGTGCTGCTCGAGGACGTCCCGGGCACCGCGAAGACGACGATCGCCCGCGGTCTCTCCCAGGTGCTCGGGCTCGGGCTCTCGCGGATCCAGTTCACGCCGGACCTCATGCCCGCCGACGTCACCGGTTCGCCCGTCCTCGACCGCAGGAGCGGCGCCGTCACCTTCCAGCCGGGTCCGATCTTCGCGAACCTCGTCCTCGGCGACGAGATCAACCGCGCGCCGCCGAAGACACAGGCTGCGCTCCTCGAGGCCATGCAGGAGCGCCAGGTCACGATCGAAGGCGCCACGCACCCGCTGCCCGATCCCTTCGCAGTCATCGCCACCCAGAACCCCGTCGAGTACGAGGGGACGTACCCCCTGCCCGAGGCCCAGCTCGACCGCTTCATGCTGCGGACGCCCATCGGCTATCCGGCCGAGGACGACGAGTGGGAGATCGTTCGCCGCCGAGCCGGGCGGGGCCAGGACGAGGTGGCGCTCGATGGGATCCTCGACATCGCCGCCCTCCGGGAGATGAAAGGTGTCGTCGAGCAGATCACCATCCACGAGTCCGTCGGTCGCTACCTCGTCGAAGTGGTGCGCTCGACCCGCGTGACCCCGGGCGTGGAGCTCGGAGCGAGCCCGCGCGCGGCGCTCGCGCTGCTGCAGGCCGGCCGGGCGCTGGCGGCGGTCCGCGGGCGCAGCTACATCCTCCCCGACGACGTGAAGACGCTCGCGGTCCCCTGCCTCGCCCACCGCCTGACGCTGCGACCAGACCTCTGGCTCCGCGGGACGAGGCCCGAAGAGGTCGTCCGCCAGTGCCTCGATCGAGTGCCCGTGCCGGTGGCGCCGGACCCCGCCTGAGCCGCGTTGGTCCGCTCGCTTCACCCACGCGTCGCCGGCTACGTCGTCGTCGCGGGAGCCGCCCTCGTCGCCGCCGTCGCGCTGCAGGACCCGTCGCTCGCCGTCGTCGGCGTTCCGGCGCTCGCGATGCTCCTGCTCGGGCTGCTCGGGGATGCCGTGGCGACAGAGGCCGACCTCGACGCGAGCATCTCGGCGAGCGAGAGGCTGCTGCGCTCGGGGGAGAGCGCGACCGTGACTGTCCGGCTGGTTGCTTCACGCCGGGTCCCGCGCTGCGCGGTGGCCCTGGAGCTGCCGCCCGATCTCCGATGCGACCGGGTCCCGTCCTTCATGGTCCGCCTCGATCGCGGGCGGCTCGTCGAGCTCGAGGTCCAGGTGATCGCCGCGATGCCAGGAGAGCTGCGAGTCGGCCCGGTGCTCATCGAGAGCTCCGGGGGCGCCGGGCTCCTCCGGCGGCGCATCGAAGTCGCAGCGGTGCCGATCGCCGTCCGACCGAGGGAGGAGCGAGTGCGCACCCTGCCGCGCACGAGCCGGGTCCGGGTGCCCGCCGGCGACCGCCTCGCACGGTCGCGGGGCGAGGGGATCGAGCTCGCCGAGGTCCGTCCCGAGCTCCCCGGCGAGCACTTCCGCCGGCTGAACCGTCGCGCGACGGCCCGGTACGGCACTCCACACGTCACCCTGCGCCATCCCGAGCAGAGCACCGACGTCGTCCTGTTCGCCGACACCTTCGAGAGCCCGGAGCTGCCCCGCGTGCTCGAGGCGTCTGCTGCTGCCGCCGCCGGCTATCTGGCGCATCGCGACCGGGTCGGGCTCGTCGCGTTCGGCGGAGTGCTCGACTGGGTCGAGGCCGGAGCCGGCCCCCGCCAGCTCGAGCGCATCCGCTCCAGGCTGGCCGGGACGAGCCCGTTCTTCTCCTATGCCTGGAAGACGATCGAGCGGATCCCGAGCCGAGCCATGCCGGCGGGTGCGCTCGTCGTGGCGATCAGCCCGCTTCGCGACGAACGCTTCACGAGCGCGCTCGCTGCGATACGAGGACGTGGCCACGACGTCGTCGTGGTCGAGGTGACGGAGCCACCCCGGGAGATCCGCCCCGACGACTCGGCGGCACGCGAGGTGGCGCTCCGCCTCGCGCGGATGGAGCGCGAGGACTTGCGCAACCGCCTCTTCCTGCGCGGCATCCCCGTCGCGACGCTGCTCCCATCCGATCCCCTCGAGATGGTGCTCAGCTCGCTCGCCCAGGTCACCCGCAGGAGAAGGCCGGTGGGCTGGCGATGAAGCGGGATCTCCCGTTCGCGCAGGCGACCGTCGTCATGGCCGTCGTCGTGGCGGCCATCGCGACTGCACCGCTCAGCCCGGGTGCCCGGACGGTCGCGCTCGCTGTGGCCGGAACCCTCATCGTCGTCGTGAACGAGGTGTTCGTCCGCCTGTGGGACCGGCGCCGGTGGAGCGCTCGGCAGACGCCCGGATCCGCCGCCCTGCCGGTGTGGCGAGACCTCGGTCCTTCCGCTGTGCTCGCGACGACCGGTGGGTTCGCCGGATGGCTCGTCGTGGCCGGCCTCTCGGGCGCAGCCGTGCACGGCTCGGTGGTGGTCGTGCTCGGCGGCGCCGCAGCCGTCGTGGCTCTCATCGCGATCGCAGCCATCCCGACGGCGCAGGCCGCGCCCCGCGGCGGTGTGGAGGGGGCTAGGAGGCCGCCACCGCCTCGAGAACCTTCGCGGCGTGGCCGTCGGCGCGCACGTGGTACCAGGCTCGATCGACTCGGCCCGTCGGACCGACGAGGACCGTCGTCCTGATGACGCCGACCGTCTTCTTGCCGTACATCGTCTTCTCGCCGTACGCGCCGTAGCGCTCCATCACCTCGTGGGCCGGGTCCGAGAGGAGCCGCACCGTGAGGCCGTGCTTCTCGCGGAAGCGCCGGTGTGACTTCGCGTCGTCCGGTGAGATGCCGATGACGTCCACGCCCGCTGCGAGGAAGTCGTCGAACAGGTCGCTGAATTGGCACGCCTCCTTCGTGCAGCCGGGCGTGTCGTCGGCAGGGTAGAAGTAGACGACCACGCGCCGCCTGGAGTAGTCGGCGAGCGAGATCACGTTCCCGTCCTCGTCCTCCAGGGAGAAACGCGGCGCCTCCTCCCCCACCTCCAACCTCCCCATACGTCCTCCTCTCGTCCGGACGAGCCTCCGTATACCTGGCTGTCAGCCTTTCCGCCAGTAGTCTGTCGCACGATAACCATGGCACTTCTCACGTGAACCAGACGACTTTCGCGAGCCTCGGCGTCTCGGAGAGCTTGACCGAGGCGCTCAGCGAGAGATCGATCGTTTCGCCCTTCCCGGTCCAAGCGTTGACGATCCCCGACGCGCTGGCCGGCCGCGACGTGTGCGGCAAGGCGAAGACCGGGTCCGGCAAGACGTTGGCCTTCGGGCTCCCCCTCCTCATGCGCAGCAAGGCCGCCGCTCCCCGTAGGCCGGCCGCGCTCGTGCTCGTTCCAACGCGCGAGCTCGCCGTCCAGGTGGGCGAGGTACTCGAGCCGCTTGCGGCATCCGTCGGCAGGACGCTCACGACCGTCTACGGAGGAACCGACCTCGATCGCCAGGCTCGCCGTATCGCGAAGGGCGTCGACATCGTCGTCGCCACGCCGGGCAGGCTCATCGACCTCGTCGACCGCAAGGTCGTCGGTCTCGGCTCGGTGACGATGCTCGTGGTCGACGAGGCGGATCGGATGGCGGACATGGGTTTCTTGCCGCAGGTCGAGTGGCTCCTCCGGCACATGCCACGCGAGCGGCAGACCCTCCTCTTCTCGGCCACCCTCGACTCGGCGGTCGACCAGGTGGTCCGTCGCCACCTGCGCGACCCCGTGATGCACGAGGTGCAGGCGAGGCAGGTGACGGTGGAGGAGATGGAGCACGTCTTCTTGAAGGTGCACCAGCTCGACAAGGCCAAGGTCTGCGCCGCCATCGTGCGTGGCTCGCAGAAGACGCTCTGCTTCGTCCGGACCAAGCGCGGCGCCGACCGGCTCGTCGAAGACCTCCGGGGCGAGGGAGTTCGGGCGGCCGCGATCCACGGCGACCTGCGCCAGCAGATGCGGGAGCGGTCCCTCGAGCAGTTCACCGGCGGCAAGCTGCAGGTCCTCGTCGCGACGGACGTAGCCGCCCGTGGGCTCGACATCGAGGGGGTCGACGTCGTCATCCACTACGACCCGGCAGAGGACCACAAGGCCTACCTGCACCGTTCCGGGCGGACCGCCCGTGCGGGTGAGGGCGGTGTCGCCGTGACGCTCGTCCTGTGGGACCAGGAGCTCGCGATCGAGCGCATGCAAAAGCGGATCGGGCTTCGCCTCCCGCTCGTCGAGGTGTTCTCGAACGACAAGCGACTGGCGGACCTGGCGGTGTTCAACCTTCAGGCCGGCGAGGTTGCGAGCGCCGGCGCCTCGGGGGCGTGAGCGCTCCCGAGGCGGACGGCGGCAGCCGTCTCTACTTCCGCCAGCTCCTCTCCGGGCGGGACTTCGCCAAGTCGGATCCGATCGCCCGCCAGATGGTGAACTTCGCCTACGCCCTCGGCGACCGGGCGAAGGGCGAGGCCGTCCTCGTCGATCCCGCCTACGCGCCCTCCGAGCTGATCGACGCCATCGAGGCGGACGGGATGCGCCTAAGCGGCGTCCTCGTCACCCACTACCACGCCGATCACGCCGGAGGGAACCTGTTCGGCCATGACATCGCCGGCTTGCGAGGCGTCCTCGAACAGGCGTCGGTGCCGGTCCACGTGCAGAAGTCCGAGGTGCCCTGGGTCGTCCGCGCTGCAGGGGTGGGCGAGGCCGACCTCGTGGCACACGACCCGGACGACCGCGTGATCGTCGGCGACCTCGAGGTCCGGCTGATCCACACGCCGGGCCACACGCCCGGGAGCCAGTGCTTCCTCGTGGAGGGGCGGCTCGTCGCCGGGGACACGCTCTTCCTCGAGGGGTGCGGCCGCACCGACCTGCCGGGCTCGGACCCTGCCGCCATGTACGAGAGCCTGCAGGTGCGCCTGGCGCGCCTCCCCGATTCGACGGTCGTCTACCCCGGCCACCTCTACTCGGCCGAGCCGTCCGCCGACCTGGCCGAGGTGAAGCGCTGGAACCCGGTGCTGGCCCCTCGCACCTCCGAGGAGTGGCTCCGCCTCTTCGGCGGTTGACACCCCGCCCGGGCCGACCCGCGGCAGCCCGCGGCAGCCCGCGGCAGCCCAGTTCAGCCCAGTTCCCGACCTGCCCTGCCCTACAATGCAATATGGCGCAATCGTCCCTCCCGTCCTTCGACGACAAGTTCGGTCGTGAGGGGCTCACCTTCGACGACGTCCTCCTGATCCCCGCCGCGTCCGAGGTCCTGCCGGCCGAAGCGTCCACCGAGACCTCGCTCACCCGGCACGTGCGTCTCGCCATCCCTCTCGTGTCTGCCGCCATGGACACGGTGACCGAGGCACGCCTCGCCATCGCGATGGCGCGTGCCGGCGGCATCGGCGTCATCCACCGGAACCTCTCGATCGAGGACCAGGCAGTCGAGATCGACAGGGTGAAGCGGTCGGAGTCGGGCATGATCACGAACCCGTTCACCGTCTCGCCCGAGGCTTCCATCGCCGAGGCGATGGAGCTCATGGCGCGCTTTCGGATCTCCGGGGTGCCCGTCACGGATGTCGCCGGGAAGCTGGTCGGGATCGTGACGAACCGGGACTTGCGTTTCGTGCGGGAGGCGGACCGGCCGGTCTCGGCCGTGATGACCTCGGACCACCTCGTCACCGCCCCCGTCGGGACGACGCTCGACGAGGCCCAGGTGATCCTGTCCGAGCACCGGATCGAGAAGCTCCCCATCGTGGAGACGGACGGCACGCTCCACGGCCTCATCACGGTGAAGGACATCCAGAAGCGGATCGACTACCCGCACGCCACCAAGGACGACCGGGGGCGCCTGCGCGTCGCCGCTGCGGTTGGGACGGGGCCGGACGCCTTGGACCGGATCGAAGCGATCGTGGCCGCCGGCGTCGACGTCGTCGTGGTCGACACGGCTCACGGGCATGCACGATCGGTCATCGAGACGGTCTCGAAGATGCGGGCGAACTTCGACGTCGACATCGTCGCCGGCAACGTCGCCACCGCCGAGGCGACAGAAGCCCTCATCGATGCGGGTGCGGACGCCGTCAAGGTCGGGATCGGCCCCGGGTCGATCTGCACGACCCGCGTGATCGCCGGGATCGGCGTGCCGCAGATCACAGCGATCTTCGACTGCGCCCGGGTGGCGAGGCGCCGCGGCGTGCCGATCGTCGCGGACGGCGGCGTGCAGTTCTCGGGCGACGTCGCGAAGGCTCTCGCGGCGGGGGCCGACACGGTCATGCTCGGCAACGCTCTCGCCGGGGTCGAGGAGTCGCCCGGCGAGATCGTCGTGCAACAGGGCGAGCGGTTCAAGGAGTACCGCGGGATGGGCTCTCTCGGCGCCATGCAGGGGCGCTCGTACTCGAAGGACCGCTACTTCCAGGGGAGCGTCGATTCCGGCAAGCTCGTCCCCGAGGGGATCGAAGGGCGGGTCCCCTACAAGGGCCCGATCTCGATCGTGCTCCACCAGCTCGTCGGCGGCCTGCGGCAGGCGATGGGCTACTGCGGGGCCCGCAGCGTCGAGGACCTGCAGCTGCACGGGCGGTTCATGCGGGTCTCGCCGGCGAGCCTGCGCGAGAGCCACCCGCACGACGTCGTCATCACGAAAGAGGCGCCGAACTACCAGCAGGGCTGACCCCGCCCCAACCGCCTCGCCTCGCCTCGCCATCGGCCCGCCTCGCCCCGGTGTCGGCCCGCCTCGCCCCGGTGTCGGCCCGCCATCGGCCGGTGTCGGCCCGCCATCGGCCGGTGTCGGCCCGCCATCGGCCGGTGTCGGCCCGGCCGGTGCCGAATCGAAGTGGCAGGCAGATCGCGCCGTTCGTGGCGCGATCCGCCTGCCACTTTGGAGTTACTGGCGGCTCGCCGGGTCAGACGCGGGTGCGGTAGCGGTGCACGGCCAGCGGGGCGAGCACGACGAAGACGCCGACGAGCCACATCACCGACACCTCGACGTGCCATGCCACGTCCGGCACGCCACTCACCATGAGCCCTCGGACGGCGTCGATCACCTCGCTCACCGGCTGGTACTTCGCCCAGCCCTGAAGCCAGCCGGGCATCGTGGCCACGGGCACGAAGGCGCTCGAGGCGAAGGTAAGCGGGAACAAAAGCGGGAAGGACATCACCTGCGCGGTCTCAGAGTTCGGCGCCGAGAGGCCGATCACGGCGAAACCCCAGCTGAGCGCATACGAGAACGCCAGTATGAGCAGCACGGCCGCGAGGAAGCCGCCGAGGCTCGTCTCGACCCGGAACCCCACGGCGAAACCGACGCCCGTGATGAGGACCGTCACGAGCACGTTGCGGCACAGGTCCGCCACGGTCCGGCCGGCGAGCACGGCCGAGCGCGCGATCGGCAGCGAGCGGAAACGTTCGACGATCCCCTTCTGCAGGTCCTCTGCGAGGCCGATGGCCGTCTGGACGGCTCCGAAGGTGACGGTCTGCACGAACACGCCGGGGAGGAGGTAGTTCACGTAGCCGCCCGGGTCGGAGACGCGGATGGCGCCGCCGAAGACGTACCGGAACAGCAGGACGAACATGATCGGCTGCACGCTCGAGAAGAACACTGCCTCGGGGATCCGCACGAGCGCGATCAGGTTGCGCTCGGTGACGACGAGCGTGTCGGCGAGGACGCGTCCCGGCGTGACGCGCCCGCGCCTCTCGATCACAGAGGCGTCGCCGGCGGCGGTGACGACGCTCACGCGTCGCTCTCCTCGGTCGCGTGCCCGGTGAGCGCGAGGAAGACGTCGTCGAGGCTCGGCTCGCGGACGGTGAGGCCAACCGGCTCGAGCCCGGCATCCTCGAGGATCCTGAGGGCATCGCTCACATTACGGGTGGTGCCCCCTTCGAGCGGGATCTCGAGCGTGTTCGCCCGCCGGATCGGAGACCGCCCGAGACCTGCGCCCAGCACTGCGATCGCCTTCTCGGCCACGTCCTCGCCTCCCATGTGGAGGTCGAGCACACTCGCCCCGAGGCCGGCTTTGAGCTCGGCGGACGTGCCGTCGGCGATGACGTGGCCATGGTCGATCACGACGAGGCGGTGTGCGAGCCGATCGGCCTCCTCGAGGTACTGGGTCGTGAGCAGCACGGTCGTGCCGTCGCCGACGAGGTCCTCGATGACGCCCCAGAGCGACACACGGCTGAACGGGTCGAGCCCGGTCGTCGGCTCGTCGAGGAACAGCACCGGGGGACGGTCGACGAGCGCAGCCGCCAGGTCGAGCCGGCGCCGCATCCCACCCGAGTAGGTCTTGACCGGCCGGTCCGTGGCATCGCTCAGGTCGAACTGCTCGAGCAGCTCACGCGCGCGCCGCGTCGCGTCCTTGCGGCTCAGATGCGTGAGCTGACCGATCATGCGAAGGTTCTCGAGCCCGGTCAGGTTCTCGTCGACCGCCGCGTACTGACCGGCGAGACCGATGCAGGCGCGCACCTCCACCGGGTGCTCCACGACGTCGTAACCGAGAACGCTCGCAGACCCGGCATCGGGCTGGAGGATGGTCGTGAGGATGCGGACCGCCGTCGTCTTGCCGGCCCCGTTCGGCCCGAGCATCCCGAACACCGTTCCGCGTTCGACCGTGAACGACACCCCGTCGAGTGCCCGTACTCCGCCCTTGAAGGTCTTCTCGAGGTCCCGCGCCTCGATCGCCGCGCCCACCTCTCTGTTGTACTACGTCCTTCGGCACCCGCCGTCCGCGGGGTCGTGCGGCGACTCGACGCTCGGCCTGGCGGGCTGCCCGCTCGACGCCGCCGATCGGTACCAGGCGTCCACGATCTCGTGCGCCTGCAGCGCGTCGGTCAGGCTCGGCGAGGGAGCGGCGCCGGTCGTCACGGCCTCGACGAAGTTGCGGTTCTCCTCCACGTAAGGCCGAACGCCGATCCCGACGGGACCTTCGGGAAGCCGGAGCTCCTCGACGAACGCGGGCGGATCGCAACGGCGGGTGACCGTGTCCTCGCTCGTCTGGATCGCGATCGGGCCGGTGAAGTCGTCGTCGAAGCTGACCATCGCGCGTTCGAAGAAGACTTCGACCCGCCGCGCGGACCCGCGCGAGAGCACGGAGTGCCAGACGCTCACGAGCGAGACGGTCGTGCCGCCGGCGTGGCGCAGGACACCGGCTGCCGTGTCCTCGATGCCTTCGTAGCCGGCGAAGTTGGCGATCGACGACGTCACCGACGACACCGGCCCGAAACACCACCTCGCCACATCCACATCGTGGATCGCGTGCTCGAGCAGCGTGCCCGAGCCTGCCTCGGATGCGTCCTTGCGCCACGTGGACGCGTAGTGCCCCTGGATCGGGAAGAACTGGTCGTTGCGCATGATCGCCGTCATCGGCCGGCCGAACGTGCCGGCGCGCACGAGCTCGGCGAGCTCCCGGTACACAGGCGCGGTCCGAAGCACGAGGCCGGCCTGGGCGGGGATGCCGGCCTCGGCGACGAGGCGTGCGAGGGAGAGGGACTCGGGGAGGGAACGGGCGAGGGGTTTCTCGCAGAACAGGGCGCGGTTGAAGCGAGCGGCCGCACGGGCGACGCCGATATGCCCGGCGGTGAAGGTGCATGCGTAGACGGCGTCGCACTGCTCGGCGACCTCGTCCGCCGAGTCGAGCCGTGCCATTCCGAGGCGATCGGCCATCGCGGCCGCCCTGCCGGCGTCGCGATCGTGGACTGCGGTGAGCTCGGCGTCCACGAGACCTTCCCGGATGAGGCCGCGGAGAGCCAGCGCGTGCGCCCAGGCGATGACACCCGCGCCGACAAGACCCACACGAAGCGTTCCCTCGCCCGGCATCGACCGAGTCTGGCATGGTCGCAATGCCGGTGCGGGCGTTCCGCGTGTGTGCTGTGATGGCGGGGTGCTCCAACAGCTTCGGGTACGCCCTGGCGATGCCGCGAACCTGGCGGAGCGCGAGCCCGGGTCGACGCCCGGAGCGCCCGGTGGCCGGGCCGAGACGGAGGCCGCCACCGCGGCACAACTCGCGAAGCTGTCCGAGCTCCAGGAGCGGCTCTACGCCGAGCGCCGCCGCTCACTCCTCGTCGTGCTCCAGGGCACGGACACCTCGGGCAAGGACGGCACGGTCCGGCATGTCATCCGAGGACTCGACCCTTCGGGCACGCGGGTGGTGGCCTTCGGAGTGCCCACCGCCGAGGACCTCGCTCACGACTTCCTGTGGCGGGTCCACCGCCACGTGCCGAAAGCTGGTGAGGTGGTGGTGTTCAACCGCTCCCACTACGAGGACGTGACGACAGTGCGAGTGAAGGAACTGGTGCCCGAGGACGTCTGGAAGGCCCGTTTCGAGCACATCAACGCGTTCGAGCGCCTGCTCGTACACGGTGGCACGGAGATCGTGAAGTGCTTCCTCCACATCTCCGAGAGAGAGCAGGCCTCACGTTTGCGCGAGCGCGCCGACGATCCGAGGAAACGTTGGAAGCTCACCTCCGCCGACCTCATCGACCACGGCCGTTTCGGCGACTACTTGGACGCCTACGACTTCGCGATCGAACGGACCTCGACGGACCGGTCGCCATGGTGGATCGTCCCGGCCGACCACAAGTGGTACAGGAACTGGGCGGTGGCGGAGATCCTCGTGACGACGCTCAGCGAGACGAACCCGCATTACCCGCTGGTCCCGCCGATGCCGGAGGCGGCGGCACTCGGCGACTGAGACTCCGGCCGGCTCTGTCGGCCGCGGCAACGGCGGCGGCGGGCCACGCCCCTTCACGGTTGCGGCTCGGTTGGTGCACCTTTCCCTGACACCGTCGAGGTGAGAGAATCGCGCCCGTTGCAGGGGTGACTGCCTTCCGCGTCATCGTGCGGGCCTCCTGCCTGGGGACAGTCGAGCAAACGGGGTGCGCCCGTGAACCATCGCAAAGTGGCCTTGAGTCTTGCAGCCTCACTTCTCGTCACTCTGAGTGGTCAGGCGACCGCTCTGGCGTCACAACACACGCATTCAGCTGGGAAAACACATCGGCACCACTCGGGGCCCACGACCACGACGACCACCCTCCCGCCGGTGCCGTCGGCGGCTCAGCCGCTCCTCACGAAGCTGATCGGAGTCGCCGGCATCATCAAGAGGGACGAGGGGCGGGCCGCCGCGCTGTCGGAGCAGTACGACCAGGCTCGCGTCGACCTGCACGCCGCCGACGTCCGCCTCGCCGCCCTCGACAAGAAGCTGAGGGCGGCGGCGAAGAGGTTCGACGCCACGCGCGTCCGGCTCCGGCAGGCGGCGATCCAGGCATACGTCACGGGTCAGACGACGGCGGTCGCCTCCTCCCTGCTCGCCAACAACCTGTCCAACCAGAGCATGGTCGACGTCTACGCCTCGATCGCGACGGCTCACGTGAACCGCGCGCTGAAGGCGTTCGCCAAGGCCGCGGCCGCTGCCGAGCGCCTCGACGCCGGCGCTCGAGCCGCCTCCTCGGCGAAGGCGCATGCCTTGGCCGACATCGGCTCGTCGAGAAAGCTCGCGATCCGCCTCGAGCAGAAGGCGGCCGCCGACTACAAGCGGATCAGCGGGCAATTGCTCGCTCTCGTGGGTGCCAAGGAGTTCGCCCGTCTCATGTCACCGATGCCGGTCGGCAGCCCCTACAAGGGGCCGAACCTCGCCGGTTCGGCGCTCGGCAAGGTGGCTGTGCCGCTGCAGTCGCTCGCGGCCGTGGCAGCGGCGAAGAAGTTCCTCGGCGTGCCGTACGTGTGGGGAGGTGCATCGAGGAAGGGCGTCGACTGCTCCGGGCTCGTGATGCTCGCCTGGAGGGCGGCAGGGATCCCGCTCGAGCATTCGGCGACGGCCCAGTGGGAGGAGTCCGAACCGGTTCCTCTCTCACACCTCCGGCCGGGAGATCTGCTCTTCTACCACTTCGCCCACGACGGCAACACGCCGATCACGCACGTCGTCATGTACGTCGGGTCGGGGCCGTACGGGCGTGCCACGATCATCCAGGCGGCGTCACAAGGGACGAGGGTGGCCTACGGTGCGGTCTACTTCTCAGGGTTGGTGAGCGCCGGACGGCCGTGAGGGCGCCCTCGCCTCGCTCAGGCCAGCGTCAGCCTGCGGTCGGCGTCGACGAGCTCGAAGATCCGTCGCACCGTCGTGCTCGGTCGCTCGATCACGACCTGCGGGATGTGTCTCGCAGCGTCCACCATGCAGAGCATTGCCGATACCGAGACGAACGCCGCATCGGCCAAGTCGATGCGCAGCTTGAGCGGGTGGCTGTCGACGAGCAGGTCGAGCAGGCTCCGCACCTCGGGCAATGCGATGGCGTCGATCTCGCCGCGCAACACGAGGGTGGCCGCGTCCTGGTCCACGTGAGGCTCGGCCGCGAACCAGTCGTCGGGATACGACCATTGGATGAGCGCCGAGAAACGCTGCCGCTCCTCCTCCGACAGCTCCACCCGGTCGATGTCGTGGGGTGCGCCTCGGGGGATCGGGGGTGCCGCCACGCTTGTGCGCGGGTCGTGGTCAGGATGGTGGTGATCGAACACACCAATGATGTTCCCTTCGCGGGCGAACGTGAACCCAGCGAGCGCGACCCGGGGCCGCCGGCGCGAGGATCTGGGGCGTGAGCGACGTCGACTCCGGGCTCGTGCCGGACGACTCCCTCGTCGATCCGGACCTCCCGCGCTGCCAGTGGGCTGTGTCGTCCGAGGCGATGATGCGGTACCACGACCTCGAGTGGGGTGTGCCCTCCCATGACGACCGGCACCTGTACGAGATGCTCGTCCTCGAGGGTGCGCAGGCCGGGCTGTCGTGGTCGACGATCCTCAACAAGCGCGAGGGTTACCGGCGCGTCTTCGCCGAGTTCGATCCTGCCGTGGTGGCGAAGTTCGGCGAGTCGGAGATGGCGGCCGCCTTGGCGGATCCGGGCATCGTGCGCAACCGCTCCAAGGTGCGCAGCGCGGTGCAGAACGCCCGGGTGTTCCTCGAGGTGCAGCGTGGGCACGGGAGTTTCGAGTCGTGGTTGTGGCGTTTCGTCGACGGGCGGCCGATCGTGAACCGGCCGACGACGCTGATGGGGGTTCCAGCTCGAACAGCGCTCTCGGACCTGGTGGCGAGGGAGCTGAAGCGGATGGGGTTCAGTTACGTCGGGACGACGATCAGCGGCGCGTTCCTGCAGTCGACCGGGGTCGTCGACGACCACCTCGTCTCCTGTGCGCTGAAGCGGGCACTACCCTGAGTCAGCCGTGCCGATCCGTGCCGACGTGCCGGTCCGTGCCGATCCGTGCCGAGGTGGTCTTGCCCAGCCCCCGTAGCTCAGAGGATAGAGCAGCGGTTTCCTAAACCGCGTGTCGCAGGTTCGAGTCCTGCCGGGGGCGCCGACCCTGACGGTGGTCGAACCTTTCCGATGTCGGAAGGGTTCGGCTCCGTCAGGCCACCTGCATCGAGCGGGACCCGAAAG
>JAJYGW010000228.1 GCA_021790615.1 Actinomycetes bacterium
TCTGCTCTTCCATCGACCGGAGGAGCTCGGGGATCGAACCGCCCGGGAGGTCGGTGCGGCCGATGCTCCCGGCGAAGAGGTGATCGCCGGAGAACAGGACTCGTTGGTCGGGTGCCGGCTCGAGGAGGAAGCACGTCGAGCCCGGCGTGTGCCCCGGCGTGTGGAGCGACCGGAACCGTAGCCCGAGGGCACTGATCTCCTCGCCGTCCTCGGGGGACTGGACCACTTCGGGCGGACGCGTGTCGAGCCCGCTCGCTGCGAGGAGCGCGCCGAGCTGGCCGCTCGTCCCGACGGGGTCCTGGAGGAGGGGAAGGTCGGCGCCGTGGAGGAGCACCGTCGGAGCCGGGGTGACGGCGCGGACGAGCGTGCCGACGCCGCCGACGTGGTCGACGTGGCCGTGGGTGAGCAGGAGCACCGCGGGGCGCAGGCCGAGCTCGTCGAGCCGTCGTCGGAGACGGTCCGGCTCCGGTGGCACGTCGACCACGATGCACTCGTCGGTGCCGTCCGGGGCGACGATCCAGGCATTCGTGCCGGCGACCCACAGCGTCATCCCCTCGACCCGCACCGGTCCACCATACCCACCGGCTCCTTCCCCGGCGGGCCGAGGGTGCTGGTCTCGCGCCGGGAGGCGCGTCGGCAGTTGCGTGATGGGCCGGGGTCGGAGTCGGCGGGGTCGTGGTCGTGGCGGCGCGGGACCGGGGCCAGCAGGGTGGCGCGACGTCGCCGGACGGCGGGTGCACCTCGGCGTAGCATCGCTCCATGCGAGGGAGGAGCCCATCGCGCCGTCTCGCCGCTGTGACCGAGCGGGTGGATGGCGTCGTTCGTGAGCTTGCCGTGCTCGAGGAACAGCGGAGGGCGCTCGCCGACGACGTCGAGGAGCTGCGAGTGCGCGCGTTGGTGGCCGAGAGCCCGCTGCCGGCGCGAGAGCTCGCCGAGGCGGAGCGGCACTCGGCATCCCTGGCGCGAGGCAAGGCGGCCCTGGAGCAGGAGCTCGCCCGCCTTCGCCAAGTCCAGGCGGAGCTGCTCGGGCAGGTAGTCTTCGGCGACGGGTAACCGTCGCCCGGCCACTTCGCCGAGCTCGCGGTGCAGGCTGGCGGTGCGCCGGAGGCCGCGGGCGTGGGCGTTCGAGGCACCCGGAGGCTCCCGCACCCGGTTCGCCGGGCACGGCCGGCCGGGGTGGATTCGGCGGTGAGATCCGAGCTCGCACGCGAGGTGCACGGGAGGCGGCGATGACGGCGACGGAGCGGGTGGTTCCGCCCGAGGGAGAGCACATGACGGTTCGGGTCGTGATCGCGGAGGACGAGGCGATCATCCGTCTCGACCTCCGCGAGACACTCGAGGAGGCGGGCTACCAGGTGGTCGCCGACACCGGACGTGGGGACGAGGCGCTCTCCCTGGTGCGCGATCACCGACCCGACCTCGTGCTCCTGGACATCAAGATGCCGGGCATGGACGGGCTCGCCGTCGCACGCGAGCTCGCCTCCGAGCGGGAGTGCGCCGTGCTGATCCTCACGGCGTTCTCCCAGCGAGATCTGATCGAAGAGGCGAACAACGCGGGCGCCATGGCCTACTTGGTGAAGCCCTACCAGGCCGAAGAGCTGATACCGGCGATCGAGGTTGCACTCGGCCGTTTCGCCGAGCTCCGTGCGCTCGAAGCGGCGAACGCCAGCCTTGCCGGTGAGCGCCGTCGCATGGAGGATGCGCTCGAGACCCGCAAGGCGGTGGACAGGGCGAAGGGGATGCTGATGGACCAGCACCACCTCCGTGAGGGCGAAGCGTTCTCGTTCATCCAGAAGACAGCGATGCGTACCCGCCAGACCATGCGTGACGTCGCCGACCAGGTGCTCGAAGGGAAGCTCTCGCCCGGCGACGGCTGAGGCCGCAGCGAGCGGGCTCCCCGGTGGCCCCCGGGGCGGAGCAAGTCTGCGCCCGGCCGGGTCGAGCTCGCGTCGCGTCGAGCTCGCATTGGTTCGGGTTCGCCCTGGGCCGGCTTCGCCCTCGGCCGGCTTCGCCTCGGGACCGGTTCGCCCTGGGCCGGCTTCGCCTCGGGACCGGTTCGCCCTGGGGGGCTCGGCGTCCAGGACGTAGCATGCCCGGGTGGCCGCGCTCTTCCTCCTCGATGGGCACTCCCTCGCGTACCGCGCCTTCTTCGCGCTCCCTGCGGAGATGGCGACCGCGGCCGGTCAGCAGACCAACGCCGTCGTCGGCTTCACCTCGATGCTCGTGAACCTGCTGAAGGAGCACGAGCCGAGTGGCGTGGCGGTGGCCTTCGACCGTCCGGAGCCCACGTTCCGCCACGAGCGCTACGAGGGGTACAAGGAGGGGCGGGCGGCCACGCCGGAGCCGCTTCGCGAGCAGATCGGGTTGATCCGCCAGCTCGTCTCGGTCCTCGGCATCCCGGCGGTCGAGAAGGCGGGCGTGGAGGCCGACGACGTGATCGCAACGCTCGCGACACGGGCCCGCGATGCCGGGCGAGAGGTCGTCGTGGTGACGGGGGACCGCGACGCCTTCCAGCTCGTCGAGGACCCCTTCATCCGGGTGCTCTACAACCGTCGTGGGGTGAGTGACTACGTCCTCTACGACGAGGCAGGAATCGTCGCGCGCACCGGGGTGCCCCCGAGGCTCTACGTCGAGCTGGCTGCGCTGCGTGGGGATCCGTCGGACAACATTCCCGGTGTGCCGGGGATCGGCGAGAAGACTGCGGCGAAGCTCCTCACGACCTGGGGAGGGCTCGAGGGGGTCCTCGCTCACCTCGACCAGCTCACCCCGAAGCTCGCGGCATCCCTTGCCGAGCACCAGGA
>JAJYGW010000028.1 GCA_021790615.1 Actinomycetes bacterium
CTCTTCTGGCCCACCGGACGAAGGGTCCGGTCCTTCCCTGCCGAGCGATCGTCGCCGCGACCATCCACTCGTCGAGGTGGCGCTGGGAGCAGGTGGCCAGGGTGAGGTGACGCACAGCCAACCAGTCGAGGAACGCTGCGGCCCCCTGGATGTTGACCCGGGCCGCACTGGCCTGGGCTGCGGTGGTCGAGGTGGTCCGGGTCCGCTGGCGAAGGCGGCGCAGCACGTGCCAGAGCGAGTAGCGGTGCAGCAGTTGGCGGTCGGCCGGGTCGGGGCGGGCCGCGACCGTCCGGGTGATCCACGCTTCGAGCTGGGCGAGGTGCTCATCGCGCACCGGCAACGCAGCGGTGGCGACGAGCACGGCGCGCAGGTGGGCGAGCGTCTTGCTCGGGGGGAGCTCGTCGAGCGCGACGTGGGTGAGCGGGCGCTCTCCGCTGGCGATCTCGCCGAGCACGGTCACAACGGTGCTGGAAGACACCCAGCGCAACGCGGTCGACGGTCGGTCGAGCCCATTGAGTGCCTGATAGAGCGTCTGGAGCTCGAGTCGGACGTGTCCGTCGGTGCCGGCGAACAGCGAGTCGAGGCGCTCGCCGAGACCACACCGAGCGCACCTGCGGGTGATGAGGCGCCCCGTCTCGCCGCACGACGGGCAGGTCTTCCACGCCGTCGAGTCTTGGTCGGTGCAGGCCGCGCAGAGCGGCTGGGTGCGGGTTCCCGCCCGCAACGGGGCGACCTGCCCACAGCGCGAGCACCTCGCCCAGGAACGAGCACAGGCGGAACACCACGGGCGTCCCGTGGTCGTCGAGGTGCGACAGGACGCCTCCCGGTCGCAGACCGAGCAGGTCGCCACGGTCGTCGGGAGGCACGCTTGGCACCTCGGCCCGTCGTCGCCCCGAGCAGCGACGCGCCGTCGACGCCGACAGGCGACGCACTCCTCCCGGTTGATCGGATCGTTGACCAGGCAGAACGGGCACAGCGGCCGACCCTCGGCGTCACGTGCGGCCGGCTCTCGGATGTCCCCGCACCGCGAGCACGCCACCGCGTGGGCGCGAGCGCAACAGTTCCGGCAGATCCGCAGCCCGTCCAGCTGCTTGGAGAGCGGCACGACCCGCCGACAGCGCGGGCAGGCCGGCCGCCGCACGACGGTGGCACCGGTGTCCACGAGTGCGTCGATCAGGCGCAGCAGCATCGGGAACGGCGCCTTGGCGCCCTCGCCGGTGAGCAGCGCCGGGTGCTTCTCGAATGCCCAGAGCAGCTTGTGCACGTGGGCGGCCTTGGTGACCGTGGCGGCGACCGCGGACCGCACCGCGTCGGCGCTCAGGCCGGGGTCGACCGTGGTGACGAGCTCCACCAGGGCCACCACGGGATCGCCCGGATCTTGGTCCGGGCACTTGGCGCAGCGGGGGCGGCCGTGGCGGTCCCGGAACGCCACCTGTCGCTCCTCGCCGCAGGCGGCGCAGAGCTGGGGACGGGTGAAGCACGGCGAGCAGAACCACGCCTCGCCCCGCCGCTGCATCGAGTTGATCTCCCGGTCGCACCCGGCGCAGCGTGGCGGTGCGATCGCGTCGCTCCCCGCGGCCCGGAGAGCAAGGAGGAGGTCCCCGACCACCCGGGGCGCAGGCGATCGCCCGGTGGTGAGGACCGAAGTGTCGGCGGCGAGCGCGAGCGCGAGCCGTCGCCGTTTGGCGCGTCCGCCGCCCACCTCCTCGAGGACCCGGCGCACCGTTGCTCCATCGAGGGACGGGTCGGCGATCTCGACGAGCACGGCGATGGCGGCGAGCGGATCGACGAGGAGCTTGGATGAGGCACTCACGTGATCCGGGCACGCTTGGGCCGGAGGGACCCGATGCTGGCCTGGCCGCCGGTCGTCGTGGTCCGCTTCTGCGCCTCTGGGGCAGCGATTGGCTCGATGAGGTCGGACATCTCACAGTCCAAGATGTCCAGCAGCGCCATGAGGATCTTCAGGCTGAGCCGTTCGGGCCGGTCGACCACCAGTCGGTAGACCTGGCTGGAAGAGAGCGTGATGCCGCGGGCGGCGAGCGGGGCAAGCAGGTCGGTCGTGGCGAACATCTCCCGGTCGGCCATCACCTGACGCAGCTTCCAGCGGTAGTCCAGCTTGGCGGTCATCGACGATCCCTTCTCTTGCTAACCCGGCTGCGCGTCGAGAGCCGGGGACAGGGCCTTTCTCAGCGCGGTGTTCATGAAGTCGTCGCTCACGTGGGTGTAGATCGCCGTCGAGCTGTCGGCCTCGTGTCCCACCTGGCACTGGATGAAGCGACGGTCCAGGCCGTTCTCGGTCAGGTGGCTGACATAGGAGTGCCGGATCGAGTGCGGCACGAGGGCCTTGGGCAGTCCGAGCGCGTCGCGATAGGCGACGAAGCGGGCGTTGATCTCCGCGGGGCGGACCCGGCCGCCCCGCTCGGTCACCCACATCGCCGGGTGCTCTTCGCAACCGAAACGGGGCCGAACGTTCTCCACGTAGTCCGCCACCGCGTCGACGGCCCAGCCCATCACCGAGGCGACGTTGCGCCGCCGGGGTGGCTGGCCCCGCTTCGCCTTTCCGTAGCGGACGTGGACGGTCCCGTAGCGGCCGAGCTCGGGCGCGGCCGGATTGCGGCCCCAGTCGACAAGGTCGAGCTTGGAGGTTTCGGTGCGCCGCAGCCCCCAGCCGTACATGACCTTGAAGATCGTGGCGTCCCGGTAGGCGGCGAGCACGCCCTTGCGCCCGGCGCCAACCACTCGATCCACCTGGTCGTCGGCGTAGTCCAAGAAGCGCTGCAGCTCTTCGCGGCTGAACGGC
>JAJYGW010000101.1 GCA_021790615.1 Actinomycetes bacterium
GAGCAGCGGGACGGCGATGCGTGCCACGTCGAGCGGACGGTGGGTGATCGTGTCACCCTGGAGGGCGAACAGCACCACCACGGTGAAGAGCAGGCCGTAGAGGGCGAGCGGTCCGATGCGCGGGAGGAACCGCTGCTCGTACCAGGTGCGGCCCCTCGTCCGCTCCCCGAGCGTGCGATTCGCCCAGCCGGCGAGGAGCGGGATCCCGAGGAACACGCCAACGCTGGCGGCGATGGCGGCGATGGAGACGTGGATGCTGGTGCGCTGGAGGCCGAGCCAGCGAGGGAGGACCTCGAGGTAGAAGTAGCCGAGGCCCGCGTAGGCCGCGATCTGGAAGAGCGAGTTGAGCGCGACGAGCATGGCCGCAGCCGCGCCGTCTCCGCAGGCGAGGTCGTTCCAGATCAGCACCATCGCGATGCAGCGCGCGAGGCCGACGAGGATGAGCCCGGTCCGGTACTCCGGGAGATCGGCCAGGAAGAGCCACGCCAGGGTGAACATCAGCGCGGGTCCGACGACCCAGTTCAGGACGAGTGACGGGAGGAGGAGCCGGCGGTCCGCGGCGACGGAGCGCAACTCGCCGTAGCGAACCTTGGCGAGGACCGGGTACATCATCACCAAGAGCCCGATGGCGATCGGCAGGCTCGTCCCCGCGATCTGGATGCGGCCGAGCCCGCTCCCGAGCCCGGGGATCAACCGACCGAGGCCGAGGCCGAGTCCCATCGCCAGGGCGATCCAGACCGGGAGGAAGCGGTCGAGGGTGGAGAGCCGTGCCACGACGGGGGCGACGGCGCTGTCCGACCCGCTACCGCTCCCCTCGGGGGCTCGGGAACCCGAGCCGGCCCCAGGGCGGTGGTCCGTAGAATCGAGCACGATCGATATGGTAGCCGCGCGCGAATCGACACTCGTCAATCTTCGGAGGCCCGTCCCGGGCACCGCAGTCACGCCGGGGGACGATCCTCCCGGCGCCGGGCCCGGGACCGCCGCCAGCTCCGAGGGTTCTGGCACCTCCGCCAGCGCCGAGGGTTCCGGCGCTGCCGATCGAGCCGAGACGTGCACCCCCTCACTCCTCGCAGCGCCGCTCGGGGAGGACGAAGCCGGGGCACTCGCCCAGCTCCTCTCCGCCCTCGCGGACCCGGTCCGCCTTCGCCTCGTGTCGCTCGTCGCCGAGCGAGGCGAGCTCTGCTCCTGCGACCTCGAGGCGCCGCTCGGGAGGAGCCAGCCCACGATCAGCCACCACACGCGCGTGCTCGCAGATGCGGGGCTCCTCCAGGCAGAGCGGCGCGGCCGGTGGGTCTGGTGGCGGGTCGTCCCGGAACGCCTCGCGGAGGCGCGCCGCGCGCTCGGCGGCTGAGGCTCGGCCGGGCGCCCCCACTCGCCGCCCGGCGCTCAGACGACCTGCCGCCCGGCGCTCAGACGACCTGCGTCTCGGCGAGGAGCCGGCCGGTCGTGAACCGGTCGAGCGTGAGCGAGGAGACGTCGACGCTGCGGGGGGCACCCTCGACAATCCACTCGGCGAGCAGCTTCCCCACGATCGGCGCCTGCTGGAAGCCGTGCCCCGAGAAGCCGTTCGCCAGCCAGAGCCCAGCCAGCCCGCTCACCGGGCCGAGGACGGGATGGGCGTCGGGGGTCATCTCGTAGTAGCCGGCCCACTCGGCCGCCACCGCCGCCTCGGCGAGGGCGGGGAGGACCCGGATGGCTTCGGGGAGGAGCTCCCCCGCGAGGAAGTCCTCGGGCTCGGGGGCGGAGAGACCGGGGCGCTCTCCAGTGGCGGGCATCCCCATGAGCACCCCACGGCCCTCTCGGTGGAAGTAGAAGTTCGTCGCTGCTTCGACGACGAGCGTGTGACGGCGGGGGCAGCCCGGGAACGACCCGGTGACGACCACGTGACGCCGGAGCGGTGTCACCGGCACGTCGACGCCCGCGGTGGCGGGAAGGTCTGCGGCGGTGGGGCCGGTTGCGCTGACGACGACGGGGGTGGCGATGACGCCGGCGGTCGTCTCGACACCGGTGACGGCGTCACCCGTCATCTGCAGTGTCCGGGCCTCGACCCCGAAACAGGTCCGTGTACCCCCACGTCGGGCGAGTGTGAGGTACCCCTGCGTGAGCCCTGCCGGGTCGGCGATCCCGTCCTCCGGTCCGTACGTCGCCCCGACCAGCCCATCCAGGGAGAGCCCCGGGAGGAGGGCTGCCACCTCGGAGGGCGAGACGCAGTCCACCTTCGCCCCCGCGGCACGCTGTTGCGCCGCCGCGGCGCATGCCGTTGCCCACGAGGCCTCGTCGCGGTAGCAGAAGAGATAGCCGTCCTGGTGGAGGTCGAGGGGGAGCCCGTGCTCGGCGGTGAAGCCGAGGATCATCGGCACGCTCGCCATCGAGAGCGCCAGGTTCCGCGCGCTCGAGAACTGCTGGCGGAAGCCTCCGGCGCAGGCGCCGGTCGCGCCCCGGGCGGGGCCGGCCTCCCGCTCGATCAGGACCACGCGCCCGAGTCCGGCGGCCGCGAGGTGGTGGGCGACGCTGGCCCCGATCGCGCCCGCGCCGACGACCACCGCGTCGGCGGTGTTCGGAACCGAGCCCTTCACCATCGCTGTGCGAGGGCCGTCTCGGCGAGGGCGAGGTCCTCGCCGGCGATCCCGACGGACTTGAAGATCGTCACCTCGTCGGGGCTCCGGCGCACGATCGTGCCGGCGACGAGCTCGGCCAGGTCGGCGAGGATGTGCGCCTCGGTGATGGCACCGCTTCGCAACGCGCCGACGACCTCGCCCGCCTCGGCCAGCGCGGCCGAGCGCTGCT
>JAJYGW010000304.1 GCA_021790615.1 Actinomycetes bacterium
CCACCACGCGTAGCGGAAGACTGCCCGGTAGGTGAGGCGCGAGACCAAGAAGCGCGGGAGCGCCGAGAGATCGGGAAGACGGTCGATCCCGGCCAGCCACCCGAAACGCGCCGGACCGAGGCTCGGGATGATCTCCGCGAAGAGATGGTGCGCGAGCGGCGTGTCCCCCGGGTGGCTCGGCGCCGCGCGGGGGTCGAAGCGTGCCCCGGGCTCGACCCGCACCCGCCGTTCCCCGGCTGCCGTCGCGAACCGGAGCTCGAGGGAGCTGGCGGCTCGGGCTCCGATGGCGTCACAGAGGTTGCGGCAGCGCACGGGGTCCCGGGCGAGTGCCGCGTCGTGCAGCCCTGGGAGGAGGAAGAGCTGGTGGGCGGGGCCCTCGGCGAACCGGCGGAGGGTGGAGACCACCGCGGCGTTCGCGTCGAGAATGGCGTCGAGGTCGGCGTCGTCGGTGGCGATCAGGTCCACCACGTCGCCGGCCAGTACCACGCAGCCAGGGCCCTCCCAGCTCTCGAGCAGCAGCACCAGCTGTTCCGTCGTCGCAGCGGCGACACCCTCCAGCCTCGTAGCGAGCAGGAGCGGCCCGACGACGGCAACCCGGACGCCGACTGCCAGCTCGACCTCACGCAGTCCGACCTCCTCGGCCGCAGGCGCAGCCGGGGCCGCTCCGGCCGCGCCGGCGCGAGGCCGTTCCAGCTGCGTCGTCGGTCGCTCGAGCCCCTCGGTCGCCACTGTCCCCATGATGCCAGGGGGTAACTGGGGCCCGAAGCCGGAGGAGCAGTGGCCCGGTGAGGCCGTGGCCCGGTGAGGCCGTGGCCGACGGGGTCAGTCCCGGAAGTTCGTGAACTGGACCGGGAAGCTCAGCTCGGCGGCGCGCAGGGCTGCGATCACGGCCTGCAGGTCGTCACGCTTCTTGCCAGACACGCGAACCTGCTCCGTCTGGTACTGGGAGGAGACGCCTTTCAGCCCGAGCTCCTTCACGACGCGGTTGACCTGGCGGGCCTTGTCCGCATCGAGACCCTGTACCAGCTGGACGCGCTGGCGGGCGCGGCCCTTGGACGCCTCCTCGACCTTGCCGAACTGGAGCGCCTTCAAGGAGACCTGGCGCTTCACGAGCTTCTCCTCGAGCACCTGGACCACGGCCTTCAGGCGGTCCTCGGTGCTCGACTCGAGCACGAGCTCCGAGCCCGAGATCTGGACGGACGAGTCGGTGTTACGGAAGTCGAACCGGGTGGCGACCTCGCGGCTCGCCTGGTCGACGGCGTTGCGGACCTCCTGGAGGTCGACCTCCGAGACGACGTCGAAGGTGGGCATGCCACGACGCTATCCTGGCGACCATCGGGTCGGTACCCAAGTGGCCAACGGGAGCAGACTGTAAATCTGCCGGCTCAGCCTTCGGAGGTTCGAATCCTTCCCGGCCCACCCCGATGCGGCGCGACGCCACGCCCGGCGTGCGTCGGGATGGCGGGACGGCGCCCGGCCTGAGCCGGTCTGACCGGGACGGTGGTGAGCCGGCTGGGGGAGCGCCCGGCGGGGTCACTGCTCCGTGGCCGGTCCTCCCGCTCCCGACCGGTCTCGAGACGCCCACCCTGGTCGTCGACGAGGTGGCCCTCGAGCGGAACCTGGCCCGTATGGCCGCCCATGCGGCGGCGAGGGGCATTGCGCTCCGTCCCCACGCGAAGACACACAAGTCCTGTTTCGTGGCGCAGCGTCAGCTCCACCACGGAGCGAACGGGCTCACCGTCGCAACGCTCGGCGAGGCCGAGGTCTTCGCCGCGGCCGGGGTGGAGGATCTCTTCGTCGCCTACCCGCTCTGGATGACCGCTGAGCGGGGGCAGCGCCTCGATCGCCTCGCACGGGTCGCGAAACTGCGTGTCGGCGTGGACTCGGTCGAGGGGGTGGCGGCGCTGGCAGGGGCGCTGCACAACCCCGCTTCCGTCGAGGTCTCGATCGAGGTCGACTGCGGCCAGCATCGCAGTGGGGTCGCCCCGGAGCTCGCCGGCCGGGTTGCGCGGGCGGCGGCCGACCGAGGCCTCGTCGTCGCAGGCCTTTTCACCCACGGTGGGCACTCCTACGCAGGCCCGTCCTCGGTGGCACGGGCCGCCGAGGACGAGGCTCGCGCGCTCGCCCGGGGGGCCGAATCGCTCGCCGCCGTCGGCGTCGGCGCGGCGGTGCTGAGCGCGGGGTCGACGCCGACGGCTGCCCTCGCCCACGGGCCGGTGAACGAGGTCCGCCCGGGCACCTATGCCCTCAACGACCGCCAGCAGGTCGCACTCGGGAGCTGTGCGCCCGGCGACGTGGCCGGGGTCGTTGCGGCGACGGTCGTGAGCACCGCCGTCGCGGGCCAGGCGGTGCTGGACGCCGGGAGCAAGGCGCTCGCGGGGGAGAGCAAGCCGCTCCTCGAGGGCTTCGGCGTCGTGCCTGCGCTCGGGGGGGCGGTCGTGCGGTCGCTCTCCGAGCACCATGCCGTCGTCGAGCTCCGCGACACCCCGCCGGCCCTCGGGAGCGTGGTCGGTGTCGTGCCGAACCACATCTGCACGGCCGTCAACCTCTTCGACGAGGCAGTCCTCGTCCGCGAGGGCAGGCTCGTCGGACGCTTCCCGATCGATGCCCGTGGCCGGCTCGGCTGACCTCTCGTGGCGGGCGGCGTCGGCGCAACGTGACGGCACCTGCACGGCGAGCCAGCGGCGACAGCGGTGCCGGGGTTGCTGCCGGGCCTGCACGTGCGCAGCAGCACGTGCGCAGCAGGTGGTGAGGGAATCTGGCAGGC
>JAJYGW010000041.1 GCA_021790615.1 Actinomycetes bacterium
GACTCACCCGGCGAGAATTCATCGCGGCGGCGACCGCGACCGTTGTGGTCGCTGGCTGCGCGCCGTTTAGCGGCCAAACAACCACGACAGGCTCTCCGTCTTTTAGGGGGAAGCACGATTAGATGTCGCTTCCCAAGATGCGCGCCCGCAAGGAGCGCCGGTTGCCTGTCGACCTCATCGCCCGCGGGCTCCCGGGTCACGCCCTGTGCATGGACGGGGCATCCCCCTCGTTCGTGGAGATGCGGCCGTGGTGGCGGGACCGGGTGGTCCGGGCGGCGGCCGGCCACACACCCGGGCAAGCCCGGGAGCGGGGCGGCGCCACCGGGCCGAGCGGGCCCGCGCTCTCGCGTGCCGGCGTCGCACGAGGAGGTCGGTGAGGACCCCGCGCCCCGTGGGGACTGACGAGCCGGCACCAGTCTCCTGCGGCGCGGTCGACCGTCACGAACTCCGATCTGCCGGGCCCCGGGGCCGGTCGAAGAGACGACCACGGGGTCGCACGGGACCGATCGCATGCGGGCGGCGAGGGGGACTGGGCTCGCCCAGATGGTCGCACGTCGAGCCCCCGGCCTCGGCCCGAGCCCGTCGGCGGGACGGCCCTCACCCGGTCGTATCCGTTGTCGGCCACTCTCACCCACCCGTCCGGTGCGACTACGAGATCACGTGAAGCCCAGCGGCCCGCTCCCTCGCCGTTCGCTCCGCCCCCCACGGCCCGCACCGAGCCGTCTCCGCCGGCGGTGGCGACCCGTTACCGGAGCCGGTCGACTGCATGCAGCCGGCCCCCGCGCTCGAGATCGCGTCAGGCCGGCCAGAAAGGGTGCCGACCGCCACGCCTCGCCCCCGACGGGATGCCGGTCGCCACGGCCGTCGAGACGCAACCGGCCCTGTCCCTCCGCCAGATGGCGCCCTGCCTCGGCAGCGACCAGGGCACGCCGCCGTCTTCTGCCACCGCGACGCCGCCGACCGACGGCGCCGCGGTGGGCTCACCCGAGGCGGTGCAGAAGGCGCCGTCTCGCCTGCCGCCATCGATCGGGCAGGCGCGGCGGCGGGAGAGCTCGGCTCCTCCGCTCGCCGGCACACCGGTCGGCGAGCGGGGGCAACCCCGAGTGGCGGTATCGGCGAGACGTGACCGCCCGGCGACTGGAGGTCGCACCCGACCGGGCGCGGGGCGAGGCAGGCGACGTCGAGGATCAGTGGTGCTCGCCTCGGCGCTCCTGCCGGGTCGGGCCCTGGCGTCAGGCGCGGCGGAAGCCGAGTGCAGCGGCTGCGTCCAGCTTCAACATCGACGGGTCCCACGGCGGATCCCACACCACGGTCACCCTCACCTGCCCCGCATCGCCGAGCGCCGCCTCGACGGCCGCCCGGGCCATGACGGGAAGGCTCTCCGCTGCGGGGCAGCCGGGGGTGGTGAGCGTCATCTCGACCGCCAGCACCCCGTCCTCCTCGGCGACGGAGTACACGAGGCCGAGCGAGACCACGTCGAGACAGAGCTCGGGGTCGTAGACCGTCGAGAGCGCCTCGAGGGCACGCTCGACCCGTGCGGTCGTCCCCGCTCCCGGTCCGCCCGCACCCTCGACATCGGCGTTCACGCCGGCCTCCTGAAGGTCACCTTCCAGTCGCCGCCGCCGAGCGACTCGGCGTCGTAGGCGAACCCCTCCGAGGACAACACACCCTCGAGCGGCACCGGCTCGAAGGGAGCGAGCACGACGAGATCCTCACCCTCGGAGAGGGCGGCGACCGCCGACATGATCGTGGCGAACGGCTCCTCGCCCGCCGCCAGGATCGAACGCGCATCGACGATGGCCATGATCACTCCTCTCTCCCGGGTGCATCGGGAACATTTTTTCTAGTCTTAACTAGATCTTACTCGACACTGGGGAGGATGCAAGGGTCGAAGCGGGCCTGGTGAGGCGTTGTTCTGGTATAGACTAGATATTCATGGAGACGGCCACGCCGCCCGACGACGAGCTCCAGCGCGAGGCCCGCGCCCTCGGGGACCCCACCCGGCACCGCCTCTTCCGCTACATCGCGGACGCCCCACAACCCGTCGGCGTGGCGGAGCTCACCGAGTTCGCCGGGCTCAACCACAATGCCGTGCGCCAGCACCTCGCCATCTTGAGACAAGCCGGGCTCGTCATCGAGGAGACCGAGGCACGCTCTCGTCCGGGGCGGCCCCGGTTGCTCTACCGCCTGAACCCGGATGGCTCCGGTCGATGGGGGACCGACAGCCCGTACGCGTGGCTGGCACGGCTCTTGAGCGAGGCGGTCCGCCGCCGGCAGCCGCCACGGGTGGTCGGGCGCCGGGAAGGCCAGAGAGAGGCTGCCCGTGTCGCCGGCACCGCTGATCCCGTCGACCTGCTCGAGAGCGAGATCACCCAGCGGGGCTTTCGGCCCTCGCGCTCGGAGAAGGGGCAGCGGATCGACTTCCTCCTCGGCCGCTGCCCGTTCGCAGACGTGGCGGAGACCGACCCGGCCACGGTGTGCCAACTCCACCTCGGACTCGCCGAGGGCCTCGCCGGGGCGCTCGGCGGCCTCGAAGTGGAGCGGCTCGTCCCGAAGAACCCGCGCCGGGCTGGATGCCGGCTGAGCCTCCGCCGAGACGCCGGGGCACCTACGAGCTGAGCGGCGATCCGGCGCACGCGCCGGTCGCGCCGGTCCGGTTGTCGGGTCCCGGGCCTTCCACACGCGACCGGACCGAGCGGCGGGGCCTGGGGACCCGGAGACGCCACACACCGCGCGCTCGCGGAAAGCAGGCGGCCCGTGCACGGGT